>JAAGZM010000618.1 GCA_024206355.1 Gammaproteobacteria bacterium
CGTACAGTAACAAATAAACGCAGAGGAAAATTACATAAGAGAGCTTTATATAAAACTGCTGCTGATGCAATGGCTAAAGTATTTAAGCAACGTGATGTACGATTTACTCCAAAGACCACCAGCGTAATGTTGTTACAAGATTGGTCAGGTAGTATGGGATGCAATAAGTTTAAAAATGCTAGTGTTGCAACACATGAAGTCGGAAGGGTACTACAGTCCCTAAAGATACCCTTTGCTATCTATGGATTCAGTACACGGTGTACCGAGAATCTATTATTTAAGATGAAGAGTTTTTCTGAGACATTTAGTACAGAGAAATACAAGCACAGATGCGTTAATGCTAGTCACAATATGCACAGCAATGCCGATGGTGATTTCATTCTATGGGGAGCTGAACAATTAATGCGTAAAAAATGTAATCGACGTATCTTGTTTGTGTTAAGTGACGGTAGTCCTGCTGCGTATGATAAGCACGGGAACACTGATATCATGGCATTCACTCAGAACACAGTAAAGAAAATCGAGGACACA
>JAAGZM010000619.1 GCA_024206355.1 Gammaproteobacteria bacterium
ACACATTTGATTGCACGTTTTTTAGACTTATTGACTTGACGGCAAAAGCCTTACATAGAATGACTATGAACGGCTTTTTAGTCGGCGCCACTAAGCCTAAAAAACATACACTCAAACGCGTCCAACTGAGGATTCTAGGTTAAATGGTTAACTACTAAGTTCCTCATCCAAATTTGATTTATCCTGGATTATCTGCAATAAATCATCGTATGACTGGTCAATCGTTTTGCTTGTGGTATCTAAAATAGCATGAGCTTGTTCGTAGTAAGGTGTACGCTCAATTAAGATACTCTCCAAGTCGTTCATAGCGTATTTATTATCCGCCATTGGTCTAAAGTCACCTTGGGCGATAACTCTATCCATATGTTCTTGTGGGCTAGTCTTCACCCAAATTACCAAACAACTAGTCAACAGTATATTTAGTTCATTTGCTTCAGAAACAATACTTCCACCGGCTTCAATGCAACAAGAATGATGATCATTCAAAGTTCGAAATAAAGCGTCTTCTTCAAGTCGGCGATAACCAGACTGTCCAGATAGCTCTAATATCTCAGGTACGCTCATACCACCAATTGATTCAATAACATCAACCAGTTTAACAAAGTGTAAATTTTGTCGTTCTTTAAGCAGTTTACCTAAGGTCGTTTTACCTGCACCACGCATTCCGATAAGTGCTATTCTTGTTTGATAGCTATCGACACTTGAGAAACGTTGATAAAGCATTTTCAGGGCTGTCTGCTGATCATCTCGAGAGAGCCTGGTAAGAAATTCATTAATCAATGATTGCTCAGGTGAAAGTTTATCTGTTGTTGGCAAAAGTTTAGCTGGTTGAGTATGTAAGGCGTTGGCAACTTGTCGCAATAAATTGATTGAGATATTACCCTGACCTTGCTCAAGATTTGCCAGATAACGTTCTGAAACAGAAGAATCACGTGCTAACATTTTACGCGTCATACCGCGACTAGCCCGCAAACTGCGGACATTACTACCTATTTTAATTAAGTAGTCTTCATTAGTTTGATTGTTGTTAGCCATAAACGTTAAATATCAAAATCTTTGTATTATTAAAATTCATTGTAAAAAATCTCATGATAAATTAATAGTAAAATATTGCACTATTATGCAAGCACAATACTAAATATAATTATAAAATGCAATATAATGCATATTAGTCTTGACATGTAATGTGTTGCGGATATATATTTCATTACTGATTTTAGTTACTAACATAATATAGCAGGGAGATAAAATGACATTTCGATCGAAAATCCTTGAATCTTGGAAGGGCAAGCCACTACACGATGTATTTGAACAATGCAGAGAGGTGGTTGAAGATCCAGATTATCCTACGGTAAAAGAGTGGAGAGAGCAGGGTGGTAAAGTACTTGGACATTTTCAAGTTTACTTTCCTGAAGAACTTGCACATGCTGCTGGTATGTTGCCACTGAAAGTATGTGGTGGACAAGCGGATGGTATTGAAGCTGAATCTAAGTTTGGTTCATATCTTTGTTCAATTATTAAAACATCTTTGGACTTAGCATTAACCAAAAAGATTGAAATTGAATTATTTGTGACTCATCCTATCTGTGACGCAGCACGAAATCTTGGTGCAATTTGGGGACGTAACTTTCCTTATAAAGCACAAATTCTGTATTTGCCACAGAATCCAAATTCAAAGCATTCCCATGAATATCTAACATTCGAATACAATCGAGTCAAAAAAGATATTGAAGGAATTATGGGGCCTATTTCAGACGAATCGTTGAAAGCTTCTATGGAGCTATTCAATAAAAGTCGCTCTTTGATGAGAGAGCTCTATGATATTAAAAGAGAAACTCCTTGGCTGATAAAAGCGGAAGATGCTTACTGCTTAACCATTTTAGCCGGGATGGTAACAAAAGAAGATTATATCGAATTAATGAGTTGGGTTTTACCTCAAATTCGTGAGCGCAACCTGAAGAAGCAAGATAAGATGCGTGTTGTCTTTGAAGGAGGTTTCTGTGAAAGCCCTCCTGTTGATCTTATACAAACGATCGAGCGTTCATGTTATTTGGTTGATGACGATTTATTTATCGGTCTTCGGTACATATTGTCAGATACTTCATTAGATGGTGATCCAGTTGAGAGCTTAGCAACGGCTTATATCGACCAATCATCTTACAGTCCTGTTCAACATGACAATAATAAAGAGAAAGGCGAGATGTTGCTTGCTCGCATAAAAAATTCAGGCGCAGAAGCAGCGATTGTATCGGCAGCTAAAATGTGTGAGCCAGGTTTAGAAGAACAGGTCACATACATCAAAATGTTGGAAGAAGAGGGAATCGATTCTTTCGTCAATGAATTTGAAGAAAATCAAACCAGTTTCGATCAAATCGGTACTCAATTAGAGACCTTTGTAGAAAATATATTGTTCAGTGAAGAGGTAGCATAAGATGAATCAAGCTAATCAAGATATTGTAGGTCGCGGAAATAAAGAAGGCGGAGCATTATTTAGAGACTGGTTTGGTGAACTATCTCTGAATGCTGAACAAAATAAGGCAGTACCTTATGTTTTCGTAATGGGAAGTATGAATGAGATACTTAAGTCATTTGATTTCCCCGTGGTATTTCCTGAAGTAAATTCACTTCAGACAGCTATTCGTAAAGATTCAGCTAATCTATTAAATCAGGCAGAAGACTACGGTTATTCACCTGATATTTGTGGTTATGTAAAAGCCGATTTATCGATGCAGCTTAATGGTGGCGCTCATCCAATGGGAACAATCCCTAAGCCAAGTATGGCAGTATTTACCAATGCTTGTAATACTTATATTAAATGGGCTGAGATTTGGGAAAGACTATACGGTATTCCAATTTTCACTTTTGATATTCCAGGCACTCGTGCTGATGGAACTGCTAGCCAACCAGGTAGCGAAGAATTTATAGCTGAGCAAAAATACGTAAAAGGTCAAATTAAAGAGCTGATTGAGCTTTGTGAAAAAGTTAGCGGTCAGAAGTTTGATATTGATAGGTTCAAAGAAGTTCTGGGCTATACCAATCGTATGATGGATGCTTGGAAAAAAGTAATGGAGCTTAACGCCTCTATGCCAGCCGTATTTAATGCTTTGACAGATGGCACCGTATTCCTCGGTGTTGCTAACGGTTTCAGAGGCACGAAAGAAGGTGCAGAATTCTTTGAAAATCTTCTTGAAGAAATGATTTATAAAGCAGCCAACCATATCGGCACCTTAACTGAAGAAGAGTTTCGTTTAATCTTTATTGGTGTTCCTTGTTATCCGATATTTAGAAAATTCAATGAATTTTTCACTGATTGGAAAGGTGTCTTTGTACACTCTACTTATCTTTGGTTTGCATCAGGTGGTAGTAATCTAGGGGTTCAATATGATCTAGATAATCCTCTTGATAGCCTAGCAGAAGGTACTTTGATTGGTGTACGGGATGCGATGGACAGTATGTTTCATCAAAATAACACTGTTACTAAATTACTAGATCCTTATAGCATTGACGGAGTTGTTTTCCACCCAATTAAGAGTTGCCGAACAACTTCTACAGGTCAAGCAGACAGTCGTAACTGGTTATCAAAAAATACAGGCATTCCTACACTGATCATGGAATCAGATATGATGGATGAGCGTGTGGTAACACCAGCAATGATGAAAAACCGCGCCGATGCCTTCTTCGAAGGATTGATCACTCGTAAGCAAAACTTAAAATAATTGTAAGGATTAAACATGACCTATACAGCAGGAGTCGATGTAGGCTCAACACAAACAAAAGCAGTGATCATTAACGAAGAAAAAGAAATCGTTGGTCGTGCACTGATTGATACAGGTGCTAACGTTATGGCGGCTGCTGAGAAAGCATTCTCAATGGCTCTTAAAGAAGGTAACGTTGGAGAAGAAGAAGTTGAATATGTTATCGGTACGGGATATGGACGCTATAAAGTGACTTTTGGTAATAAGCAGATCACTGAGATTAGTTGTCATGGTCGGGGAGCTGCACAAATGTTCCCTGGTACCAAAACCGTTATTGATATGGGTGGACAGGACAGTAAAGCGATTAAAGTTGGCGAGAATGGCGATATCGATGATTTCTGTATGAATGATAAGTGTGCTGCAGGAACTGGCCGATTTTTAGGCGCTGCTTCGATGGTACTAGATATCCCGCTTGGTGATCTTGGAGATATTTCTCTTAAATCAGAAAAGCCTGTACGAATTAGTACAACCTGTACCGTATTTGCTGAATCAGAAGTATTGGCATGGCTTGGTAAAGGTAAAAAAGTCGAAGATATTCTTTGGGGTGTACACTTATCAATTGCAGCTCGTTCAATTGGCCTACTAAGAAGAATAGGTATTGAAGATCAAGTAACTTTCACAGGTGGTGTTGCTAAAAATACTGGCATGGTTCAAGCTATGGAAGATGGTCTAAAAATGAAAATTAATGTCAGTGATGATTCTCACTATATGGGCGCTTTAGGAGCAGCACTGTTTGCTTTGGATCATGTGTTTGCCCATCGTCAACCAATACAAGTAGGAGCCTAAGATGCAAATTACACTAGGATTAGATATAGGTTCTACCTATTCAAAAGCAGTTATCATTGATCAGGAATACAATATACTTGCACGCTATGTATGTCCTACTGGTCATAAACTGAAAGAAGTAGCAGATAAGGTCACAAAAGAAGTCTTAAAGATTGCCGGTAAAAGTATGGATGAAATTTCTTATACGATTACGACTGGCTCTGGACGACATCGGGTTGATTTTAGAGATCTACAGGTTACTGACTTAACCGCAGCAGCTAGAGGTGCAAGCCACATGTATCCTGGAACAAGAACAATTCTGGATATTGGTGGACAGACCATGAAGGCGAGTAAAATTGATGAGCATGCAAAAGTACTTAACTTCAGACTCAATGATAAATGTGCCTCAGGAACTGGTGCTTTCTTAGAAAAGACAGCTAAGTATATGGGATATAGTACTCCTGAGATTGGTTCACTATTGAACTTAGCCAAGAATGAAGTACCAATATCAGGTGTTTGCGCTGTATTTGCTGAATCAGAAGTGATCAGTCATCTGTCTGAAGGAGTTCCTCCTGAAGATATTATGTACGGTGCAATTTTGTCACTGACAAAACGTTGTGTTCAGCTTATGAAACGCGCCAAGTCAGGACCTGAATATACTCTTGCTGGTGGAATCTTACGCTGGGAAAAAATGGCGGAAGTGATTAAAGGCGAGATTAAGCATGATGTCAATGTACCAGCTGGTGATTTACCTCAGTTTATCGGTGCACTAGGCTGCGCAATCCTTGGTCATGTTCGATTAAGGAAGTTAGGTCTAGCGGCCTAGAGTATAGCCTATGTCATCAGAACTTATCTTTAGTCAGCGAGATACTATAAGCCCTGTTAAGGACTCTGCGGGATCTTCAGGTTGTCCTATACCTGAAGATCCCAAGCTCATCGCAGATGGCTGGGTATCACGTTTTTTTGGTGATGCTCGAATGGCAAGAGATTCTGCCGAAACTTATGAAATGATGAAGCATGAAGTTAAACTTGTGCCTATTGATACCAGTAATCTAAAAGATAACTGTGGAGGCTGTGCTGAGGCCTTTGTGAACTTTGTAGTGGTATATACTCGTAAGCTTTAGTTTGTTAATCCTATAGCAGGTTAAACTTAGGATCCTCAGTTGACCGGCTCTGAATTATGGTTATGTACTTAAAACAGCAACTTACAGAAGGATCTCACAACTGGGAGGCTACTGTTGTTTCATTGTAGATATGCGTGGTGTGCTATTTACCTTCAAATTGATTTATTTTGCTTGTAATTTCAATTCAACAACCATTTAATTAGTACGTTCGACAAATCAACACGATTAAAGGGTTTCGTCATGACATAATTCATCCCTGCGCTCTCACACAATATACGATCATCAGCCGATACATTCGCAGTCAAAGCAATAATTGGTATTGGTGTCAGATTATTTTCTCGCTCGATTTTTCTAATAGACTTTGTAGCCTTATAACCATCCATGACAGGCATTCTACAATCCATAAAGATAAGATCATACTGATTAGTTGTAAATGCATCGATAGCTTCCTGGCCATTATTAGCTATTTCAACCGTAGTACCCATGCTCATCAAAAACTTTTTAACAATGATTTGATTGGTTAAATTATCTTCTACTACAAGAATAGACCCACTGATATCAGTTGGGATAATAACACTGGCTTGTTTTGCATCCTCAATACTGTGGTGAGTAATTATAGGGCTTCCAGTAATATGGGTAAGCATGGTTGATAATAAATCTCTTAATGTTTCATAACAGCTAAGTTTATCTAAATACCCATTAAAACCTGCAGATGTATATAATGCTGAATCACCTTTTAGCCCGAGAGATGAAAGCATTAGCAACTTTACATCTGATAAACTCTTATTCTTTCGAATTTCTAATCCAATCTCCAATCCAGTTATCTTTTGCAAATAGTGATCAAGAATGACAATTTTATAGGGTGCTTCTGATTTTTCTGCATCTATTAGAATTTCTGTTACTTTTGTTGGGTCTGAAACAATGGTGGCTTTCGCACCCATGTGTTCGAGCCTTTGTTTGAAGATACGCCTATTCTTATCGCAATCATCTACAATCAGTATGCGAACATCTTTTAGTGTCTGTAGAGGAACTGGTTGAACACTTTCTGTTGGAGTTAAAAAGCCCTCAAGCCAAAATGTAGCACCTTCACCTTCAATAGAATCTATACCTATCTTTCCACCCATCAATTCAACTAATTTTTTAGTTATTGCCAGACCTAAACCTGTTCCACCATAGCGACGTGTTGTAGTGTTATCAGCCTGAGCAAATTCTTCAAAAAGATTCTCAATAACTTTAGGTTTTAAGCCTATTCCTGTATCTTGTATTTCCAACCTTAACAATGCATCACCTGAATCAGATTGAGTCATCGCAACGCCACAACGAACAAATCCATTCATAGTAAATTTCACTGCATTGCTCAGTAAATTCAATAAAATTTGACGAACACGAGAGGGATCGCCTAAAAAGTAACGAGGACAGCTAGGCTCATAATCAAATATAAATTCCAGGTTATTGTTTTTAATATTTCCTGCAACTAACTCCATGCTTTCTTTGCATGCTCGCTCCAGATCAAAAGTTATGGATTCAATTTCAACCTTATGTGCTTCAAGTTTTGAGAAATCGAGAATATCATTTACAATGAATAATAAACCCTTTCCTGATCTTGTTATTGTTTTAACATAATCTTGTTGTTCATTGGTAAGTAGAGTATCTTCAAGTAGTTGAGCCATTCCCATGACACCATTTATAGGAGTTCTGATTTCATGACTCATCGTAGCTAGAAATTGGTTTTTTGCAATGCTCGCTACCTCAGCATCATTTTTAGCTTGTATAAGTTCATTTTGATATGAATATATAGCTTGAAAAATAATACTTATCCGAAGTATTAACAAGCCTGTGAAGATAAAGATAGCAAAAATAAGTAGTAAAGATAAAATGATTACTCTTTTTTCTTGTTCAGCGGCCCTTAAAGTGGAATTTAATGTGTGTGATTCAATATCTAAAAGTAATACTTCAAATGATAAATCTAGTTGATCCACTATTTTCGAAATCAAAATTATTTTTGAATTTACATTTTCAGTATCATTCATAGTTATGTCTACTAATACATTTTCAACAAGATTAATATATTTGAAATACTTTTGTTCTATAATAACAAGTTTCTTCCTGAGGTTCTTGAATTCCGAAATATTTGATTTACTTGATGAAATTGTTTGAAAATTTTCCATGTTAGTTTTTAAGATTGTGAATAATTTTATGAGTTCATCATTAGCTATTCTAAATTTTGTAATTTCTTGTCTAAAGGCGTTATCATTTTTAGAGGATTTATTTATCAAGTTACCAAAACGAACCGCTCGC
>JAAGZM010000620.1 GCA_024206355.1 Gammaproteobacteria bacterium
CACATTTGATTGCACGTTTTTTAGACTTATTGACTTGACGGCAAAAGCCTTACATAGAATGACTATGAACGGCTTTTTAGTCGGCGCCACTAAGCCTAAAAAACACACACTCAAACGCGTCCAACTGAGGATTCTAGGATGACGAGCCAATCGTTGAGAAACTGAAATAATTGTTCAGAGATTACAATTTTTTAAATTTATGCGTTACAGATATTTACATTTATGCAGAACATTGCAGATACAAGTACGTTATAGTTACGTCAAAATATTTCCTCAGGAGAGCATTTGTGAAAAAAATTCTGTTGTTTATCAGTTGTCTGCTCAGTATTACTAACGTATTAGCTGAGACAAAACTAGAAGACGTAAAGTCTTTCACTCTAAAAAATGGAATGACTATTTTAGTACTAGAAGATCATTCCATACCCAACGCCAATATGTATTTATTTTGGAAAGTGGGTTCAAGAAATGAATACCCTGGCATTACTGGGTTATCACACTTCTTTGAACATATGATGTTCAATGGTGCAAAAAAGTATGGTCCTAAGCAATTTGACCGAGTTATGGAAGCTAATGGTGGAGCAAACAATGCCTACACCACAGAAAATACCACTGTCTATACCGATTGGTTCCCTTCTGACTCCATGGAAATCATATTTGAGCTTGAAGCCGATAGAATTCAACACTTAGCTATCGAGCAAAAAATGTTAGACAGTGAACGTGGTGTCGTTACATCCGAGCGCACTACAAGACTCGAAAACTCTAATTTCAGGATGATTTGGGAAGAAGTTAAAGGCTCCGCTTTTCGCGCACACCCATATAGCTGGTCTGTCATCGGACATCAATCTGATATTGATAACTGGTCTCTGCAAGACTTAAAAGACTATCACCGTACCTACTATGCACCTAATAATGCTTTTGTTGTAATAGCTGGTGATGTAACACTGAAAGAGGTTAAGAAGCTTGCTAAAAAGTACTTTGCACCTATTCCCGCTCAATCCCCTCCTCGTTCTGTTCATACCGTTGAGCCAGAGCAGAAAGGTGAACGTCGTGTTTATGTTCAAAAACCTTCAGTGACATCAGCTAATATTATGTTTGCTTACCATGTCCCAGAAACTCAGCATGCTGATTACTACCCACTTAACATGCTCGCGAATATTCTTGGTGATGGCAATAGCTCAAGACTTACTCGCTCACTGGTCAATGAAGATCAGTTAGCCACTGATGTATTTACCTATCTACCGGAATCATTTGATCCTAATCTCTTTTATGTCTATGCGGTTGCCGCGAAAGACGTAACATCTGCAAAGCTTGAGCAAGGCATCATTAAACAAATTAATGAAATTGCCAACAACGGTGTTACTCAAAAAGAATTAGATAAGGTTAAAAATAAAGCACAGGTTGATTTTTATCGAACCTTAGCCACTATCAATGGTAAGGCTGATACTTTAGGAAGCTATGAACTCTATTTTGGAAGTTACTCAGAAATGTTTGGTGCAACAAAAAAAATGGCCGCAGTTACCATTGATGATATTCAAAGGGTTGCTAAAACCTATTTACGAAGAGCCAACAGAACCGTGGGTGTACTTGACTCTGTAGCCGATAGCAAAGATGGAGACCTATAACATGAAATCATTAATTAATACTATTGTTCTTGGTGTTTGCTTTGCATTACTTATCAATACTATGCCAATTCAAGCAGCATTTAAAATGCCTAAGTACGAGACCTATACCCTCAAAAATGGCTTGCAAGTTTATTTGATGCAACAATCTGAAGTACCTATGGTCAATATCAGTCTTGTATTGAAAGCTGGCGCTATCCATGATGGCAAACAGTTTGGCCTTGCAAACTTGACAGGAGAATCTATTCAATTTGGTAGTGGCAAATTATCAAAAACTGAAATTGAAGACGAACTAGCCTTTCTTGGAGCAAATCTATCTTCTGTAACTTCGACAGAAATGAGCAGTTTAAATATTTCTATGATGACTAAAGATAAAGCTAAACTGCTACCTATTTTCAGAGATATCGTTATCAACCCTACTTTCGATGAAGCTGAATTTGATAAATTTAAGAAACGTTTTCTTGCTCAGCTAGAGCAACGTAAAGAAAGCCCACGCAGTATAATCAACGATGCATTTGCCCGACTATATTTTGGTGAACATCCCTATGGAAACCCTCTGTCTGGTAATGACAAAACAGTAGCAAAGATTGAACTTTCAGATGTTAAATCATTCTACAAAAATTACTACACTCCTAAAAATAGTGCTCTAGTTATAGTTGGTGACTTTAAAAAGAAAGCATGGAAAAAATCTATCCGTAAACTCTTTGGAAAGTGGAAAGGTAATAAACCTGCTGAAAAACTCATGCCTTTAGGTGCAAGCCCTACTCAATCGAATGTTTTACTAATTGATAAAGACGATGCGATTGAAACCACCTTCTTAATAGGTGGTAAAGGTATTAGTGCTATTCATCCTGATGCAGTAGCAGTTCAGGTTATAAATACCATTCTAGGTGGACGTTTCACTTCATGGCTAAACGATGAACTACGCGTTAACTCAGGGCTGACCTACGGTGCTCGCAGCCGATTTAATAGCTATCAATATGGTGGCAGCTTTACGATTTCCACTTTTACTAAGAAAGCGACTACTTTTGAGGCGATGGATCTAGCAAAAAAGACCTTTATGCGCCTGTGGGAGAAAGGCATTGATGCTGAAACATTAAGTTCAGCAAAAGCCTATGTGAAAGGGCAATATCCTCCACGTTATGAGACAAGTGATCAGTTAGCTCGACTTTTAACCAGAATGTGGGCACTTGGATTAGATGATTCCATTATCAAC
>JAAGZM010000621.1 GCA_024206355.1 Gammaproteobacteria bacterium
ACTTTAGATAACTTTTGAGTCAGTTTGATATAACCTAAAGCGATTTTATCTAGTTGTTTGCGCTGCCTTAACATCAGTGCTGCAGTAATAGTCATGACGATTAATGCAAAAATGATCAGTGCATTGGCCAAGTCACGCATAGTTAAATTTGGAAAACCAAGACTTGCAAAGAAATCGTGCTGGCTTCCTTCATCAAAATCTATCACCATGCTTTCCCAGTTATTATTGAGTGAGTCCCACATCAATTGCAATTTTTTAATTGCACCAGGTGAAAAATCTCCCCAGTTACCAGGCTTTATATCATTAAAAAATTGCTCACGTTGAGACCAAGCTTGCGATAAGTCTACTGCTACTCTTGATGGATGAATAGCAGCCGTTGGATCGACTCGTTCCCAGCCACTTCCCTCAAGCCAAACCTCTGTCCAGGCATGAGCATTAGACTGTCTAACTAACATATAGTCAGCATAGGGGTTCATCTCTCCGCCCTGATAACCAGTTACCACTCGGGCAGGAATACCTGCAGCACGCATGAGGAAAACAAAAGCGCCTGCGTAATGTTCACAAAAACCACGCTGTTTATTGAACCAAAAGTCATCCACTGTATTTTCAGACATCACACCGGGGTTTAATGTATAGACGTAGGATTCAGAGTTGATCCTTTTCAATATATTATCAATGTAATCTTGCGGTGACGCATTCAACTCTAAGAAAACCTGTTGCGCCCAACGTCTTGCATCAGGGTTTTTATCACCAGGCAGACTTAAATTCTGCTCTCGTTCTGATTCCGATAGGATTAGCCCAAAACTACTGTTTGAATAAGAGGTTAATTTATAGGCTAGCTTTGAGCGCAATGCAAACCTTCTCTGCCAAGTATATTCGCTTGTTGTACGTGCAACTTCTGACATCGACTCTGGCATTTCTAAAGCATACAACCAGTTGCGACGATGGGGCTCTAGTAATATTTGGTAATCATATTTATTACCAGAAAATGTCATTTTACTATTACCATGGTAACGAGGAGTAGCGCGAGACCAAGTCAAACCATCAAAGCGTGAAAATACTAATCCGCGCCAATAGAGCTCTGAAGATGCAGGTACATTGTCAGAAAATTCAACACGAAAGGCAGGTTCTGTAAAGGTTACCAA
>JAAGZM010000622.1 GCA_024206355.1 Gammaproteobacteria bacterium
CCACATTTCCCAATTCAGACCGGGTATGGGGTACCAGAGGATTGGGCACATTTCAGCAGCAATGTTAAGCTCTGCAAATCTAGGAATATCATCAGCATGGATTATTTCTGCATGAGATACTTCATGGATCAATCCACTATCTCCATTAGCCTTGCGAGCTGCCTCAAAGGCATCTAGTGCTACTCTGAGTGATCGATCTCCTGTTGCATGAATTTTTACAGTCAAACCCATGGCGTCAAGCTTAACAACATCGGCAGCAAGAACTTCAGGATCTAACATCAATTTACCTTTCCAATTGTCACCAAAAGCTTCACTGGGTTCATAAGGCTCAAGCAAAGCAGCTGTATAGGTTGGAGGTATTCCATCTAACATAATCTTGGCGAAATCAGTATTAATGTTTTTAGAGGCATATTTCTTTCGAGATTTGATTAAAGCAATTTCATCCTTATGAGATTTTGCCCATGAACTTTTCCAAGTAAGGTTTGTATTAGCATTAAGCTTAAGGAGTCCTTTCATTTCGAGATCTTTATAAGCCGCCATATTTTCTGCGGTAACGATAGCTTCTTTAAAAGTAGTGATCCCATATTCAGCCATATGATCAATACTCCACGAAAGAGCATCCGACCACTGTTGTAGACTATATTCGGGTAATGTTCTTTTATAATCGTAGGCTGCATTATCGAGTAATATCCCTGTTGCTTCACCGGTCTTCAAATCTCTTAAAATAACGCCACCATTAGGGTTAGGAGTCTTATCAGCAATACCAAGAAGTTCTAAAGCCTTTGAGTTTAACCATGCATTGTGTACTGACCAATCCATTAGAAACACAGGATGATCGGGTGATATCTCATCCAATATCTCTTTGGGCATTTTGTTAGTACCTACAAAAAGACCTTCATTCCATTGACCACCACGTAACCATTGTCCTTTTGGAATATCAGCAAGGCATCCCTTTAATAATTTTAGTGCCTCTTTGAGATCATAGGTCAAGAAACTACATTCAACTGTTTTACCAATACCCGCATTGGAAGGATGATTATGAGTATCATGTATACCCGGCATCATCATTCGACCATTTAGGTCATGTACTACAGTTTCTTTACCAGAATAATTATTTACTTCATTCTTATCACCAATGGCGATTATGGCTCCATCTTTTACTGCTAAAGCTGTGGCCCAACTGTTATTTTTATCTACGGTATAGATCTTTGCATTGGTATAAATAGTATCTGCTGTTGCGAATGATTTTACTTTTTGTTGTGAACCACAGGCAGAAAGTAAAATAGTAGCAATTAACAGTAATAATTGGATTTTCATAATACTAATCCTTGGAGTTTATTGTTTATAAAGCTTCATGATACCAATTTGTTCATTAAATTTTGATGTGATATCTCCTGCCAGTTCAGGATCTGTAGCATCCAGAACATAATTTTTCCCATCATCTAATTGTTTAAAATCAGCTTTATATTGGGTAAAAGTATCACCATATTGGTAACGGATATGCATTATCTTTTCATCAAGATTATAAGCAACCGTATATTGGGTGGCAGTTGTGTAGGGTTTACCTTTATACATACCACCAACAATACTGACCGCTACTGTGGGTAATGCACTATTAATTTTTAATATCCCGTTAATATAACTGGTAGGTAGAGGCATTGCTTCTAACATGTATTTACCGCGAATATAACGATGTTGACTACTAGTATTTCCTGGCAGCGGGAACAATCCTGATACTTGAGATTGATTTTCTGGCTTTGCTTTTTCCCACGCAGCTAAATGCTGATCATAGGTTGGACTATTGGTAAAAACATTATATTTTTTATTGTGGTATGCATGAAATTTTCCATCTGTTATTTCTATAACCGCAGAATCACCAAACTTGTCTTGAAGCACATAATGCCCGTCAAATTTTGTATCTTCATTCATATCTGCCCGGTAAATCCTTAATTTTTCCAACCCTGTTATCGCCTCTTTAACACTAGCAAAATTATCGAGTGCATAGGGAATGATTAAGATATTTATCAATTCTTGTTCATTATTATTTGTAACAGGTTCATCACTATCTTCATTGAGGGATAAAGCGCTGATAGATAGTCCTTTTTCATTAAAACCTTCAACAGATGTGATACCTAATAAAGTGACCATGATACTAGAATACTTTGAAGTCCATTTGGCTACATTTGATGCTTCACCAGGGCTTATATAACTTTGGCCTTTAGCCCTTACCTCCAGTGTAGGTATGGTTTCAAAGTCAAAGTCTTCACTCCTTGCAATAAAAACGCCGAAATCTTCGGTGTTCCACATTAACTTTGTACAGGCATATGTATTATATTGACCTGAATTAATAAATATTAATATTGCAATTAATAATCGACTCATAATGAAATGCCTTTATTAAATTTTAATAGAATTTATTTTATTTCTGTTGGTAAACAACATCACCTTTGAACAGAGTCATTTTAACTTTTGTGTCACTTATTGCTGTAATCGGTTTATCAAATAAATTTTGGTTTAAAACAATAAAATCAGCTGATTTACCTACTTCAATAGAACCTGTGACATCACCCAAACCAAGAGCTTCAGCGCCATTGCTTGTATATATTTTCAGAGCTTGAGCAAGGCTGATTGCCTGTTCAGACCAAAATGTTCCAGGAAATCTCTCAAGAGGATCTGCTCTTGAAACCATAGCTTCTATACCAATCCATGGATCCATGGTTGGGACTGCTGCAGGCCAGTCAGAGCCAGCAAGCATTGGAGCATCAAGTTCGACTAATGTCCTAATTGGCCAATACTGCTCACCCCTTGGCGAACCTACAGCACTAACCACCGAATCCATAATTGGCGATGGGTGCCATATGTATGGCGATAAATCTACAACAGCTTGTAATTCTGTAAAACGATTCAGATCATCCTGATGAATATAACCTGCATGAGCTAATTCATGCCGCATACCACTATTACCATTGGCTTTACGTGCTGCAGCAATAGCATCAAGAACAACCCTCACCGAGCGATCTCCTGCAACATGAATTTTTACAGCATAACCACGTTTATCAAGTTCAATTAGATCCTTAGTAAGTAATTCTGGTTCTAAATGTAACATCCCGGTTGTAGGTTCATCACCAGGTTCAGCAAGGGTATAAGGAGCTAACATTGCTGCCGTTCTCGAAGCTGTAGGTACTCCGTCCATAAAAATTTTCACAGAATTAGTATGCACATTTTCACTTTTATAAGTATTTCTGAGTCTATCAATCTCATCATAATTAAGCAGTTTTACTCTTTTACCGTAATTAGTTGTAATGGAAGTTGCCATGTGGATGTTAAAATTGCCACTTTCATCCAACTCCTTATAAGTAGCTAAAGTTAACTCTCTAGCATTAGCATTTTTCATCCCAGTTACACCAAATTGATTTGCAATACGAATTGCCTCAAGTGTTCCTTTACGATAATGCTCTTTGCTCCACTCTGGTAAGGCAGTGAACATTGATTGCGATGCATGCTCAAGTAAAATTCCATTTGGTTCTCCTGTTTCAGGGTCTCGAACATAAGTTCCGCCAGCAGGATCAGGAGTATCTTTTGTAATACCATTTAACTCTAAAGCTTTGGAATTAACCCATGCATTATGAGTTGCATCATCCTGAAGAAATACTGCCTTATCTCCGGATACCTTATCAAGAAATTTACGTGGAGAATCAAATTTGAATTTATTAAAAAAATCACTAGTCCACTGTCCACCACGTATCCAAAGTGCGTCTGGATTTTGTTTGACGCATTTGGCAATTGTTTCAGCAATTTCATCAGGAGTAGCTGAAAAAGAAAAATTGCACGAATAGAGTTTTCTAATACCACCCTTAGTTGGATGCAGATGAGCATCATTGATACCAGGCATGGCCATTTTGTTTGCAAGATCAATCAGCTGAGTATTATTACCACGATAGGACAGTGCTTTTTCAGTATTGCCTACATACAAATATTTCCCATCTTTGATTGCTACAGCCTCAACCCACGGCTGGTTTGTATCAACTGTATAGAATTTACCATTGGTGAAGATTTTGTCAGCATC
>JAAGZM010000623.1 GCA_024206355.1 Gammaproteobacteria bacterium
CAAATGAGCGTTATTCAAACTGAGGCGGACTTTTCTACGACTGTTTATGATTTCCTTGAAAAGTGTAAAGAAAATAATATCGTCTATGTTGAACTGTTTTTTGATCCACAAGCCCATACCTCCAGAGGAATTAGCTTTGATGTTATGATGAAAGGTATTCTTGCCGGACGTAAGGCTGGGCAAGAGAGCTTTGGTATAAAAATGAACCTTATCATTTCAATCAACCGAGAGCGTAGCATCGCTAGTGCCGTTAAAATGATGGAGCAAGCAAAACCCTATAAACAACACTTGATTGGCTTAGGTCTTGATTCAGGGCCAGAAGAAGGTAACCCTCCTTCAAAATTCAAAGACGTCTACGCTCAAGCAAAAAAAGACGGTTACTTGCTCACTATCCACAACGATGTTGATGAAAAAGACTCTGTCGCTCATATTTGGGAAGCGATGGATATTTTAAAGGTTGATAGACTTGATCATAGCCTCAACGCCGTTGAAGATATGGAACTAATAGCTGAAATTAGACGTCGTGGTCTTTGCCTTACCGGTTCACCTGTGCAGCGTCGAAGTGATCCCGTACCGCAAGATATTCCACGTATTAAATTCTTATTTGAACACGGTGTTTGCATCAGTATTCACTCTGATGATCCCGGTGAGTTTGAAAGTGGCTATTTATCCAATATGATTTTGAATTTCCAACAGGCTGGAAAGTTCTCAAAAAGGGATATGGTTAGAATGATGTTAAATGCTTTTAAAACCGCCTGGTTACCTGAGGATGAAAAACAAGCTTATGTTGATGCGCTTAAAGAGTGGGCTGCAGAGCGCTATGTGAATATTTAAGTTTTATCATTATGTGTGAATAGCTTACTAATGAAGTTTAGTGGCATAATCGCATCCATGAAAAGTACAAATATTGATTATCAACAATTATCTACAAAAATTCAGAACTGGGGTCTTGAGTTAGGATTTTCTCAAGTTGGAATTTCTGATATCGACTTGTCTGCTCACGAAGAGGCTTTACAGAGTTGGCTGGATAATCAATATCACGGCAATATGGATTATATGGAACGCCACGGTTTAATGCGTACACGCCCTGCTGAACTTGAAGCGGGAACCATTAGAGTAATCAGTGTCCGTCTAGATTATTTACCAACAAACGCTAAGTTTGCAGCAACTTTAAAAGCGACAAATCAGGCCTACATTAGTCGCTATGCTTTGGGACGCGACTATCACAAACTGCTACGCAAACGCTTACAGCAACTAGGAAATAAAATTCGAGAGCATTGTGCAGAATTTAATTTCCGACCTTTCACCGATTCAGCGCCTATTCTGGAACGACCACTTGCTGAGAAGGCGGGTCTCGGTTGGGTAGGAAAACATAGCCTATTACTGAATAAACAAGCTGGCTCATGGTTCTTTATTGGTGAGTTGTTAGTAGATATTCCGCTACGAGTTACGACTCACAATTATGATGAAATAGACGAGTGCGGACAATGTGTTTCCTGCATAAAAATATGCCCAACTCAAGCTATTATTAAGCCGTACGTGGTTGACGCTCGACGATGTATCTCATATTTCACCATAGAGTCACCTGATCCTATTCCATTGGAACTTAGGCCGTTAATGGGTAATCGGATATATGGGTGTGACGATTGTCAGTTAATTTGCCCGTGGAATAAATACGCAGAACTTAGTCTGGAAGATGATTTTCAACCACGGCTAAAGCTTGATCAGATATCTCTTCTAGAACTATTTTCTTGGGATGAAAAATATTTCTTAAATGCAATGCAAGGATCACCTATTAGACGGATTGGCTTTCAAAGCTGGCAACGCAATATTGCTGTAGCTTTAGGTAACGCACCTTATGAAGATAAAATCGTATTAGCTTTAACTCAAAAGTTAGAGAAAGCTTCAGAGCTCGTTGCTGAACATATTTTTTGGGCTCTAGAGCAGCAACAAAACAAAGAGACAGATAAATCAGAGCGAGATAGTAATGATACCAATAAAAAGCTGAATGCCAAACTAATCCGCTCCATTGACATCAATCTACCTAGAGACGCCTAAATTAGGAAAACAAGTTTGAAAATAGCTGTTATTGGAGCAACAAAATTGATTGGGCATCAGACTGCGAAAGCTGTCACTAATGCAGATCATGAACACTTTGCCATTAATCGCAAAACATCAAATCTTGATAAAATTGAAGCTCTATTATTTACCTGTCCCTCGCATTTATGCACATTTATTAGAACGTTCATATTTCATACAGCTTCTTTCCATTCATATCGGTGATGAAGACCGCCTAAACGTGGCAACTCAAGTAACTGAGCAGACGCTCTTTGATTCGAGATTGGACGTTCAATAGCAGGTTCTTTCTCAAGACCAAGATGAGTCCTATCATCGTGATAAAATTCAAAATATGACTTAAGTATTCAGCGAAGATGGTTCTCACCTAATACAATAATGTGATCGGTACATTCTCGGCGAATAATTTTGATGGTGTTTCTACAACCTGGTCAGATCAGTGACAATAATACTCAGAATAGTCGATCACGATCTTTTAATATTGGATGTCTTTGTATCCTGTTGAGTACAGCTAGTTGATGACGAAGAGCAATATTATCAGCAGTTAAGTTAGCTACAATATTAAGTCTTTGAAAGAACCAATTGCAGCAGTTTTTGATAAATATAAACATCAAATAATGCTATATGGTCAGGGAAAAAACTTCAACAAAATCAATGCGTATGATTATTTGCGATGGTCAG
>JAAGZM010000624.1 GCA_024206355.1 Gammaproteobacteria bacterium
AGTGGGACTTATGGGTTTATTGGATAAAGATAGCCTTTGATAGGCTATCGCTCTATCTCTTGCATCATATTCATAAGACAGTACATCCTCTGCTGAAACTGATTCTTGTATTATTTAAATGCTACCTAACACTCAAGAATAAAGTGTAGATTAATCATTGCCTGTTATTTATGTTTTCCATGGCTAGTCACTGTAAAGTCCTCAAAAATGATGAAAAATTTCAGTTGTTATGATTTAAACTATTTCACCGAAATTTGCTGTTGGACAAGGCTCAGATTTGACAACACTCATACTTTACCAATACTATTGTAATCGATTTTTCTTATTCAGACTATTCAGACAATAGATCTGATGTTTTTAATTAAAATGAGTTTTAAGGATATGTATGTTTTATAATAATCAAAACGATGTTTCTATTCTTTCAGGTATTCGTCCTGTGAATGCGATAAAAAAATATCGCCAGTTATATCGCCAGTTACGTAGTGACTTTAAAAAGCAATATTTAGGGCAAGGTACATCAAAAAGATGTACTAGTAGGTATTGTTCTCCTTGGCTTGGGTTGGTATTGATTATGATGTCAGCACAAGCTGTAAGTGCAGCTCCAGATTGGTCTACAGAAGAGCAAGCGGTATATCTCGCCTTTAAAACTAGTAGTGCAACCTTTTCTGCAGGCACAGCAATAGACTCTGCAAAGACTAAGACCATGTCTATCACCTTAGGCGATATGGATGGTGATGGTGACCTTGACGTGAGTGCCGGGAATACAGGTTACAATATACTTTATTTTAACAATGGCAATGGCGAGTTTTCACAAGGCCCAAACGTTGGCCATAAATATACCAATGCTATCGCCTTAGGCGATATAGATGGTGATGGTGACCTTGACGTAATTGTTGGGAATAAAAAAAGGGAGAATCTATTTTTTCTTAACG
>JAAGZM010000073.1 GCA_024206355.1 Gammaproteobacteria bacterium
ACTAGAGTTTGCTGCGTCAGGGGCTGGAACTACTATAGCGAGTATGAATGATTCCCCTTCAGATTATGGAACAGCCACTTCTGTTTTGCTTAGTAATGGTCTTGATGCCTTTGAATACTATGATTTAAGTCAGAAATTGGACACCGATGGTGGAACATTATCAAATTATGGTGAAGTTTCTCAGGCACCTACAAGTTCTTCTAATGCATTAACCATAGATATATCTAATGGTAATGTTATTACATACACTGCTATAGAAGATACTACACTTACTTTAACAACTACACATGCTAATACGTCTTTCACACTATTAGCGACCAATTTAGGTTCTTTTACATTTGATTGGGATACTAATCAAACTATTAAATGGGAAGGTGGAATAGAACCAACTTGGTCTACTTCTGGAGATGATTTGGTTACTTTTACAAAAATCGGTTCTGTTTGGATTGGTGGTGCTTTAATAGGAGTAGCATAATGCTTGGAATGTCAAGGATGTGGATGGCCGTAACTAGAGCTTCAGGCTCAGTTGAACCAATATTAGATTATGAAAGTGCTGTATTAGCTTTAAATCCAATAGCCTACTACCGCTTAGGTGAATCTAGTGGTACAACTGCGGTTGATGAAGTTGGTAATTTTGATGGTACTTATGTTAATACACCTACTTTAGGTGCGGCAGGGTTATTAGTTGGTAATACCGATACATCTATAATCACAGATGGTATTAGTAGTTATGTCAACCTTAATTCGGCACTTACAGCGTTACAACAATATAATGCAGGGTCAGTTGGCTTTATGTTTAAGTTAAACTCAAGCGGTGATCAGGCTATTGTTGCTAATGCTGATAATAGTACAAATGATACACATATGTTATTATATATTACTGAGTCTATGTGTGAGTTTAACTATAAGTATGATGGAGCTGGCTTAGGTCTTGATAACTTTGCTAGGACAGCTGATGTAACGCTTGACCTAAATACAATTTATCATATAATCTTTGTTCAAGATGATACTGTAGGTGTTCGTATATACTTGGATGATATAGAGCTTACTACTTATACACGCCAAGGTACTCCTAATGCTAAATGGTGGAACTCT
>JAAGZM010000625.1 GCA_024206355.1 Gammaproteobacteria bacterium
ATAAACTTCAGCATCAAAATTATCCATTGTAGGAGCAAATATATAAACACAACCTAAGCATTTTTTCTCATTGGGTGTCAGTACAGTATACGTAAAAGAACTTCGTCTCTCGAATTCATCATCATGCCAAAGTAAATCCTGTCGATTATTTTCCAATGTCATATCATCAGATGGCCAGTCGTCGTTTGCTGCAAAAACCTGTCTCAGATGATTTTTACTAGACATAACAGCTTCATAATCTAATTCTAAATATTGAATTGAAAGTCTTCGAAGTATGAATTCCGGCTGATTATGTTCTTGAGGAATCTCGAAATTATCCGATACTAATTTAGCCATTTATACAACCTATACTTGTTCTGTAATAGCTATCATATATCGTTAAACACCACGAGTCTTAAAATATAAAAACAGCTTTTATCAAAATAAAAAGCTGTTATTCTAACAAAACTATTAAAAATAGGATTTACTCATGAAATACTTACACACAATGGTGAGAGTTAAAAATCTTGAAGAGTCACTCGACTTTTACTGCAACAAACTAGGACTAATAGAAGTCAATCGTACAGAAGTACCAGCCGGTAGATTTACTTTAGTCTTTTTGGGCGTATCAAAGGATGATCCTTCTCAAGTAGAGCTCACCTGGAATTGGGATACTGAAGATTATGATGAAGGTCGAAATTTCGGTCACTTAGCCTATGCTGTTGATAATATCTATGAAACTTGCCAGCGATTGATGGATGCTGGAGTGATAATTAATCGTCCACCTCGTGATGGCCACATGGCATTTGTACGCTCACCAGATAATATATCTATTGAGTTGTTACAATCAGGGGAAAGACTAGCATCAGAAGAACCTTGGTCTTCAATGCCCAATACGGGCCACTGGTAAGTAAATTACGGGGACAGTTTACTTAATTATAGAATAATTAAGTAAACTGTCCCCGTAATTTACAGAAAAGAATGTAAATCTTGTTTCAACTATTAGATATTCTCTGTTTTAGAAAAAACCTAAAGGACTAGTGCTATAGCTAACCAGTAAATTTTTTGTCTGCTGGTAATGAGCAAGCATCATCTTGTGTGTTTCACGCCCGATACCTGATTTTTTGTAACCACCAAACGCAGCATGTGCAGGGTATAAATGATAACAATTAGTCCAGATTCTACCTGCTTTTATTCCACGACCCATACGATAAGCAGTATTAGTATCACGAGTCCAAACTCCAGCACCTAGGCCATACTCAGTATCATTAGCGATATTTAAAGCATCAGCCTCATCTTTAAAGGTAGTAACAGCAATAACAGGCCCAAAAATTTCTTCTTGGAAGATACGCATAGAATTATCACCTTTAAGAATGGTTGGTTGAATATAATATCCATTACCCAGATCATTCGATAAACTTTCTTTGTCACCGCCAGTTAGAACTTCAGCACCTTCATCTTGACCAATCTTTAGATAGCTCATAATTTTTTCATACTGTTGCTCGGAAGCTTGTGCACCAACCATGGTTGATACGTCAAGAGGATTACCTCGGATAATTTTTTGTGTTTTTTCAATGACTTTAACCATAAAAGCATCAAAAATATCTTCTTGGATTAATGCTCGAGATGGGCATGTACAAACTTCACCTTGATTAAAGAATCCTAATACAAAACCTTCAGCACATTTGTCAAGATAATCATCTTCAAATTGCATAACATCACTGAAATAAATATTTGGTGACTTACCACCAAGTTCAACAGTTGATGGTATTAAATTTTCAGCAGCACATTTAAGAATATGTCCACCTACTGCAGTAGAACCTGTAAAAGCTATTTTATCAACTCTAGTACTTGTTGCTAATGCTTCTCCAGCTTCTTTACCATAACCATTAACGATATTAAGTACTCCTGCAGGCAATAAATCAGCAATAATTTCCATTAATATTAGAATGCTCACTGGTGTTTGTTCTGCAGGTTTCAAAATTATACAATTCCCTGTAGCTAATGCTGGAGCAAGTTTCCATGCAGCCATAAGAATTGGAAAATTCCAAGGTATTATTTGGCCAACCACACCTAAAGGTTCATGAAAATGGTAGGCAACGGTATCATTATCAATTTCAGATAACGCCCCTTCTTGAGCACGGATACAACCTGCATAATATCTGAAGTGATCAGCACTGAGAGGTATATCAGCAGCAAGCGTTTCTCTTACTGCTTTTCCATTATCCCATGTTTCAGCAACTGCTAGTTGATGAAGATTTTCTTCAATACGATCTGCTATCTTTAATAAAATATTTGAACGAGCTGCAACAGATGTAGCACCCCAGGCATCTTTAGCAGCATGTGCTGCATCTAGTGCTAGTTCAACATCTTCAGCACTTGAGCGTGGTATTTTACAAATCTCTTCGCCGTTGACTGGTGTTGTATTGCTAAAATATTCTCCTTTTACAGGAGGGAGCCACTCACCATCTATAAAATTTTCATATTGTGCTTTAAAGGTAATGACAGAACCTTCACAACCTGGATTTTCAAAGATCATAAAATTTTCCTCTAATTATTAGTTAATAGCGTATGTAACTTGTAAATAGATGGGATAATTTCCACCTTTAATATGAAGGTACAAAACGCTTAAAGTACTCATGATTAAATACTTTTTCTGATAAATAAACATGCATAATTATTCTTTACAACTTTTACAGTATACAGAAGTTGCTACAGAAAAAAATATCTATGCAACTTGCCAGCGATTGATGGATGCTGGGGTGATGCTCAGATAATATATCAGTAAATTACGGGGACAGTTTACTTAATTATAGAATAATTAAGTAAACTGTCCCCGTAATTTAAATACACCTTCTCCGGTCAAAGACGATACATTTCCACTTAATGGTTTTGAAAAACGAATTGGTTTTATTTGGTCGGCTTTTGACTGATCATAGACAGGTATCTTGCTCATTGCATATTCACTTAATGCTGTAATTGTTAATGATGGATTAACACCTAAATTACCCGGTATCACTGAGCCATCAAGTACTCGCAAATTTTGATATCCAAAAACCTCACCTGACTCATCAACAACGCCGTTGTCTATATGGGTGCCTATTGGTACACCACTCATAATATGGGCAGTTACTGGAGTTCCTAGTAAAATTTCGAGCATGGAATTTCCCGGTTCTCCACCCAATTTTTCACAATATGCTTTAGCTACTTTTTCAGCGGAGGGGAAACAAACACTTAAAGGTTCATCACCTTCTTTTTGAACGGCTGTGATATTATTAGAAAATAAGCGATACCACTTTCGTCGCCATTCCAAGTGTATATAGGCCTCCTTGGTCTGCATCACTAAAAATACAACCGAGTTCTTAGCTTTGCCAACAGGGTTTAAAATTTTGAAGGTTTTAATAGGATGTAAAATCGTATTCCTAAGTAAGCCAAAAAAACGTTTTATTCCCTCTCCTTCAATCATAGGAACATTGGGTAACATTAACCAAGCTGCATCAGAACCTTTTCTAAATCGATTAATTTCAATGGTTGTATCATCAGATGAAGACATCTTTGATGTAATAGTTGGCGCTTCCCACACCTCTGCATTCATATTATTTGCAGTTAGTAAGGTTTCAGAGTTCGTTCGAATTTGTTGACCAAGCCATTTTGATATATTGGGTAGAGTTTTAGTTTTATCTCGCATCTTCAACAACAATGGAACTGTGCCCATAACACCTGCCGAAATCACTACACCTTTACAGCGTATTTTATAAGGCTTTTTAAAAAATCGATTGATAGGATTTTCTACGGTTAGTTCATAACCAGCTGCTCCATCTCTTTCTCCATTTTTACCTTTCAAAGCTATAATATTGACCACTTTTGATTCAGCTCTTATCTCAACACCATTGCGTTCAGCAAAAAACAAATAATTTTTCATAAGTGTGTTCTTTGCATTATGTCGACACCCGATATTGCAACTACCACAACTGTTACAAGTATTTCGCTCTGGGCCATCACCTGAAAAATATGGATCAGCTACCTTTTGGGATACCTTATTACCATTAACAAGACAATCATTATCAGGAAAAACAATGCCTGTATTCACCGTTGACCAGCTATCTCCACGACCAATGTCTGTAGCAACATCTCTTAAGGTAGTATCTGCAATATTGATAAGAGGATTTTTTGTTGTACCTAACATTCTCTGAGCTAATGCATAAAAGGGTGATAGACGTTGCTTCCAATTATCATGAATTCGAGTCCAGGCTGGAGAATCAAAAGCTGTATCAGGAGGAATCAAATGCACGTTTGAATAATTTTGCGAACCACCACCTACACCGCTTCCATGTAATATTGTTACTTTGCTAGTCATTGAAATTTGAGTTGGACCTTTAAAGCCTACCTTCGTTGCCCAAAGTGTGTTTTTAAGATCCCAATTATCCTTTGGATAGTCTTTATCTTCCCTTCTTAGTCCTTGTTCAAGGACTAAAACGCTATAGCCTTTTTCACTAAGTCGTAATGCGCTAACTGAACCACCAAAGCCAGAACCTATCACTACCTGTTCATATGAATTGAGCATGATGAATACTAATCCTTCTGTAAGTTGCTGTTTTAAAGTACATAATCATAATTTAGAGCCGGTCAACAGTAGATTCAGGTTCTATATCTAATCGAAAATACGCCCTGGAGCAAGCAAGCCTTTTGGATCGAGTGCCTGTTTAATATTTCGCATGATATTAATTTCGGCTTCACTACGGCTGAGTTTCAAATAGGGCTTCTTATCAATTCCTATTCCATGTTCTGCACTAATTGAACCATCCACAGCAGATAAATGTCCGTATATAATCTCATTAATTTTTGCATGCTTAGTCAGATCAAAATTAGGTACTGAGACTATCGGATGAAGATTTCCATCACCTAAATGACCAAAAATAATTAACGTATATTCAGTAAAAGTACTTTTGAGATGTTCTTCAATTTTGTTCAAATAGCTTTCCATTTTATTGATAGGTACAGAGATATCAAAGGTGACAAATGGCCAAATGGATGAAAGATGAGAAACGTTATCGCGTAACGCCCACATCGTTTCTCGATCTTTTTGATTAGTAGCGATTATGGCGTCAGCAATATCATTGATTTCAAATAATCCTTCCAATATATCAATAAAACACGCATCATCAATTTCAGGGTTAAAACCAGTTGCTTCTAATAAAACATAATACGGATGAGGAGAGTCCATCTTAGGTAGCACTAAATTTGGGTCCGTCGA
>JAAGZM010000626.1 GCA_024206355.1 Gammaproteobacteria bacterium
GCTTATGCTCCAGGCCTTAGGGCTAAAATTCGTAAAACCTTATTTAGATATTTACAATTCCATTCCCATAGCTATTTTGTTTCCCAATTTTCAGGATCTCTTGCAAATCGAATATCTGAAGTTGCACTGAGTTGCATGCATGCATTATGGACGATTACCTTTGATTTTTTTCCTTTGATTATTAAGTCTGGTGTTGCGCTTATCATCCTATTCAATACCACCGCTGAATTAGCGCTAGTTTTAACAGTATGGCTCACAATTTATACGGTTGTATCAATTTTCCTTGCTAGACGTTGCCAAGGTTATTCAATGAACTTTGCAGCTGCTCGATCAAAAGTTACCGGTAAAATTGTTGATTCTGTCACTAATATGATGAACACCAAAATGTTTGCTCGAGGCGACTATGAAGAGAGTTACCTTAGCAATTATTTAGATGAAGAAGTTGATCAAGCATTAACAACTTATTGGTTCATGGAAAAAATGCGTTGGTTTCAGTATGTATCCGCTATGATATTAATGGTATCAATGGTGGGTTATGCATTAGGTATCTGGGCAGACGATGGCCTAACTGTCGGCGGGTTTTCTATGGTCGCAGGTATGTGCATTATGCTCATTGAAGCAGCCAGAGGGTTAAGTCGTAGTTTTCTCGAGTACTTTGAATATATTGGCAATATATCAGATGGTGTTTCCATCTTTATTCAACCGCACGAAATTATTGATAAGGAGGGTGCATATGATTTAAACGTTAAAGAAGGGCAAATTGAATTTATCGATATAAACTTTTCTTACTCTGAAGGTGCAAAAATCTTTAATTATTTAAATGTGACTATTAAACCTTGTCAGAAAGTAGGCTTAGTAGGTTTTTCAGGTTCAGGTAAATCAACATTTGTTAGTCTGATCTTAAGATTGTTTGAAGCCGATAGTGGAAAAATTCAAATTGATTCACAAAATATATTAAGTATTACCCAAGATAGTTTACGTGAAAGTATCTCTCTTATTCCTCAGGATCCAATGTTATTCCATCGAACGTTAATGGAAAATATTCGCTACGGTAAATTAGATGCTTCAGATGAGGATGTTATTGAAGCTGCTAAAAAAGCGAATGCCCATGATTTTATCAGGCAGACTGAAAAAGGATATGACTCGCCTGTTGGAGAGCGTGGTGTAAAATTATCGGGTGGGCAGCGACAACGAATAGCTATTGCCCGTGCAATCTTAAAAGATGCGAATATACTGATCCTTGATGAGGCAACTTCTTCACTAGACTCAGTCACTGAGAAAAATATTCAGCAAGGTCTTGATCATTTGATGCAGGATAAAACAGTTATTATCGTAGCTCACCGGCTATCAACAATTGCACATCTTGATCGTATATTAGTCTTTAATGAGGGAGTAATTATTGAAGATGGTAGTCATGATGAATTGTTAAATATCAAAGATGGTCATTATACTCATCTATGGAATATGCAAGCAGGTGGTTTTTTGCCTGATAAAGAAGTTTTCTAGATAAAATCTAGTTACAAAGTACCGCTGGTTCTGAATATTTATATCTACTATGATGCGCCTATCAAAAAGGAGAACGTCATGAATAAAATTATAAATTTGCTGCTGATGGTAGTGGCTCTTGTCTCGACACCGACCAGTTTCGCAAAACAAGATTATAAATCTTCAGATGAGCGCCAAACTTGGGATCTAACTCAAATTTATAAAACTTCGGCTGATTGGGATAAAGCACGGAAAGAAGTATTAGAGGATATTAAGAAAATTGAAAGGCGTAAAGGCATGTTAGGTGATAGTGCTAATACTCTTTATACAACCCTGCAAATGGTGTCTGATTTAACACGCAAGGGATTGAGAGTTTATGTCTATTCAAGTTTAAAGGCTGACGAAAACTTGGGAGATACACAAGCCCAAGAGCGCAGACAACTTTCTATTGCTATGTTTAGTCAGTTTCAACAAGCTACATCTTGGGTTCAACCTGAAACCTTAACTGTAGGTCGTAAACGTATTGAAAAGTTCATTGAGCAAGATGAGCGTCTAGCACCCTTTATAATGCAGCTAGATAATAGCCTTCGTAATAAGCCGCATACATTAACGGAAGAGGCAGAAAAAGCACTTTCTTACTTTGGACAAAGTAATGGAGCTCCCAATGAAATTTATTCACTACTAGCGAACACTGATATTCCTTGGCCGGAAGTTGAATTATCAAACGGTGAAAAAGCCCGTATTGATTCTCAAGGATATAGTAAATGGCGAGCCAGTGATAATAGAGATGATCGCAAAAAAGTATTTGATGCCTATTGGACAAGATGGGGCGAATATAGTAGCACAATTGGAAGGGTGTTAAGTGCGCATATTCAAACACAGGTCGCAGCAGCTAAAGCTCGAAATTATGACAGTGTGTTACAGCGTGAGCTGTTTGGCGATAATTTACCGGTAGAAGTTTATAAATCACTTGTTTCTGAAGTTAACAAAGCACTTCCTACGCTTCACCGTTATTTTAAATTACGCAGTAAGATGCTGGGTGTTGAGCAAATGCATTACTATGATATTTATCCGCCCCTCGTTTCAATGGATAAAACTTTTGATTTTGAATCCAGTAACAGAATTACCCTGGAAGCTATGGCTATATTGGGTGACGACTGGGTATCTATACAAACACAAGCAGTGAGTGAGCGTTGGGTACATGTTAAGCCGCAAAAAGGTAAACGTTCGGGTGCTTATATGCAACCAGGGGCTTATGATGTACATCCATACCTCCTGTTAAATCATAATGATGATTATCAATCGTTATCAACGTTAGCTCATGAGTGGGGTCATGCGATGCATAGTATTTATGCAAAACAAACTCAGCCCTATGAAACTTCCAATTACGCTATATTTATTGCAGAAATTCCTTCCACATCTCTTGAGCTTATTTTACAAGATTATATGACTAAAAATACCAAAGATATTGATGAGAAAATCTATTACCTTGGATCAGCATTGGAAGGAATGCGAGCTACATTTTTCCGTCAAACCATGTTTGCAGAGTTTGAGCTTAACCTCTACGAAGCAGTTGAACGTGGTGAAGCATTAACAGGTGAAAAGATCTCTAAAATGTACGGTGAAATTCTTAAACGTTATCACGGTCACGATGAAGGTATTGTGCAGATAGATGATCTCTATTCAAACGAATGGATGTTTATCCCTCATTTCTACTACAACATGTATGTGTTCCAGTATGCGACCTCAAAAACTGCAGGCACTGCACTGTACGCCAAAATGCTTGACGAAGGAAAGGTTGGTGTTGAGAACTTTAAAGATCTACTAAGAGCTGGAAGCTCTGATTATCCTTATGTTTTATTGAAAGATGCGGGTGTTGATTTAGCTAAGCCTGAGCCTTACCAAGCAATTGTTAAAAAAATGAATCAAACAATGGATGAGATTGAAGCATTGTTAGAACAACGCGCTAAGTAATAATCTCAATCATCAGGGGTGGCTTTATGGTCATCCCGGTTCCAACTTTGCCCAACTTATTATCGATTGATATCCATAACCAATGTCACCGTGTACGAATTCTTGCTTACTATCAGCTGATAAGTGTTTTAAAAGTGCTAACAATCCTTAAATTTGCAATCGTGTATGTGTGTATGTGTGATTTACCATGACCATAATTGTGTTCAATATAATAGCTCTGATTATTTAACCTGAATCCTCAGTTGGGCGCGTTTGAGTGTGTGTTTTTTAGGCTTAGTGGCGCCGACTAGAAAGTCGTTCATAGCCGGTCAACTGAGGATTATAGTTTAAGAGCGCTCGTGTTTACTGGGTTGGTATTATTCAGACGAGCTTTAATGAGCATTATTAAAGCTCGTCCTTTCTAAAAACAATGTAGTGGGTAAAATGATGCGAGTGGGATGGGATGATAAATTTAGGGAGGAGATTGTTTTTGGTCAAAAAATAGTCAAATTATAATCCCGCCCTGACTTACCACTAAATACTCATTTTTATATTA
>JAAGZM010000074.1 GCA_024206355.1 Gammaproteobacteria bacterium
CCTACTGCATCAGCCGTTAAACCGGCAATAACAGCATGTCGACTTTTAGTCACTCCAATCGAACCAAAATACACAGCAAGTACATAAAATGTTGTTTCAGACGAACCAAACATTGTTGCACCAATTTTAGCAGGCATTGAATCAGCACCATGCTCATTCACCAGATCGGTTAAAAGCCCGAGTGAGCCTGAACCAGATAGTGGTCGCATCAATGCTAATGGAAGATTTTCAGCAGGGAAACCAATAAAGTTGAGCACAGGAGCCAAGAAGTTCAACATCAAATCCAAAGCGCCGGATGCCCGAAACATACCGATAGAAACTAAGATAGCTACTAAGTAAGGAATAATCCGAACACCAATGGTGAAACCATCCTTAGCGCCTTCTACAAATACCTCGTAAACCTTAATTTTTTTTGCCGCTAAAGCGTAGAAAGGTATACCAACTAATAACATTGGGATTATGTATTTTGCCCCAGCATTAATACTTGCAATAATAGACTCAATCATGATGCGTTCTCCACTGAGAAACGTTTCATTTTTTCAAGGAATTTCACCATAATAACAGCAGTAATTGTAGAAAA
>JAAGZM010000001.1 GCA_024206355.1 Gammaproteobacteria bacterium
ACTTTGTACAACTCGATGTCGGAAACATACGTGAATCGGTCATGTACGCTTGAGACTATTTTAGATAGTTTATTATGCTTTAACATTCACCGCCTCTTTTACGAAGTTCTATACAGCCGTGAGGGGGTGATGCTTCTTTGCCCGTTTTAAATATGTCTTCATCTTCGGCTATTGGGGTACAGCTTATATTTAGTAAAATTAATAATGTGGTGATATAACGCATTTTACACTTTAACTACTGAGATGTTGTCGAGATAGCAGAGGCAGTTGGCATTATTTGATGCTACAAATTTTAATGTTACTGTGGGGCTATCAGCAACAAAATTTACAGAATAAGAGTCTGTTTGTGTCATTGGTAGAATATCGGTGGAATCTATTCGCACCCTAAAATCAGCTGTTACTTTTTCAAAATCTAATGTTATATTATATGTATTTCCTGCAACAAGATTATTAACATCCTGTGAGGCGTAGCCATTGGCATTTACACCATTTCCATCTATCTTCATTCTACCAGCGTCTACTGATATATTTACAAATGTACTATCCCAATAGTCAGTATTTACGTCAAATCCGCCGTTAATGACTAATTTTGTCTGCTTGACTGAGATATTGTCAAATACACCCAAGCCAGTTGCACCGAGCGCCAGGATTATTATAGTTTGTGTCTCTAATGCAACAAACGTATCGCTGAATGTACCGTCGGCCCCATTATTTAAATTGTCTATTATTGTTGTACCGTCTATTGATTTAACCTGCACATATCCGTCTTGTTCAACGTAGGCAGCAATGGGGTAACTTTCTCCGATTTCCGTTGGTATGATTTGCGCCACTGCTGAGTGTTGCACCCCAGCAAGATTTAGCTGTCCTGATTCTACCGTTATTGATTCCGGCGGTTGGCTGCCATACGTAGGCCACGAATCGCTATTAGTGTCAAATGTGCCATTGATGATAAGCTCGACATTGGCTGCGGCTGTGGTTGATGCTGATATTGCTGTAATTCGGCTGACAATGGGGCTGACAATTGATTTAGTGAGCGGTGATGTGATCATTGTTCCTCGGCTTGCCTTTCGCTGTCTTTGTGCGAATTAAATTTGAGTTCTAGCATGTTGATTTTGCTCATTATTAACGCCATGTCTCGGCT
>JAAGZM010000627.1 GCA_024206355.1 Gammaproteobacteria bacterium
CGCTGGCAATACCAATATCATTCCCCTGATATTGCAGCCTACTATCAAGAACTCCACCACCCCTATCCCTTGCTCTTTGATTATGAAAGGGTTGGTTCTGGGGTAGGTTGTATGGGGGATTCCCCTATGCGTTATGGTGATCTGGAAGAAGATGGTTCCAAGGAAATTGTAATCATATTAAATGGCTTGTTTATGGTCTTTTCCCCTCAATATGAAAGAATCGTTTTTGCAGAATATTTAGATGAAAGCGATTGGATGACAACAGAAGACATGAACCAGTTTTTTACTCACAAACCTGTCACAAGCGTACAATATGCGTCACGGTTTTTAGCTGAAAATGATGTGATAGATGCTGGGATACGTGCGTATGCAAAACTCTATGTGGGTGATTTTGATAGCGATGGCCATCAGGATATTATCGCGTGGCGTAAAGCGTATCGGTCTAATACGGGTAGCAATCAGGTTGCAGGTTTTACCAAAGTGAGAGAGGTATATCAACACTATGAACGTAATCTGGTAGAGCAAACAGCGTCACCTGCTGGATTGACGGGTGGATACTTACCTCAAGAAACGGAAGAAAGTGTTATCAAACAGTGGCTGGCCAATGGTAGCTTAACGTGGAGTAAAGGCTACCCCAGCCAAAGCGAATGTGCTGGCCAAGAAAGCCAGCTAATTCCTGAGATGCACGATGCTCAATTAAATGATCCTGATGTACTTCAATAGATAATAAAATTGGATTATAGGGATGTGTGATTAATGCCTTTAAAGATGAATATGCATCAAACACAGATGCCTGTGCCATCTTATTAACTAAAA
>JAAGZM010000628.1 GCA_024206355.1 Gammaproteobacteria bacterium
AGTAGCAATGTTGAGGAAAAGACATGAAAAAAATGACACTGATTGCAGGCGCTCTATCATTAGCGCTTATGTGTGTACCAACACAGGCATCTAACGATGAAATGTGTGACTATCGACTCGATTATGATCTAACGGTGGAAGATGCTTCGATTACATTTGTTCAGGATTCGGGGAAAAAAATTACTATTAATAAAAATAACCAACTCTATGTTAATGGCTCTGAAAAGTCCATAAATGGTGAGCAGCAAATTCTTATTGATAACTACGCTGATGGTATTCGTGATCTGATCCCTGAAATAACAGCGATTGCTCTTGAAGGTATTAATCTAGGTGTTCAGGCAGCATCAATGGCGATTGGAACGCTTTTGGGTGAAGGTGATCCTGATTTTAAAAGTTTCAGTTTTAAAATTAATGAGTTTGCAGACAATATCAAGATGAAATTTGAGACCGATAACTTTAGTTCCAAACGATTAAAATATGCTTTTGAGAATGAGTTTGAGCAACAAATTGAAAGCATTGTTGAAGATGCTGTTATAGAGCTTACTCCACGTTTGATGGCGAAAGTGATGACTGCGGCACTCAGTGGTGATGAGGGAGGTATTTCCGATTTGGAGATGCGTGCTGAATCAATTGAGCACGATGTTGAAAGTTTTGTTGAACCTAAAGTCGAAGCTTTAGAGGCAAGAGCTGTAGAGCTTTGTGGTTCTGTTGATAATCTTGACACTCTAGAAACTAAAATGGTGGATAGTGGTCTAGAAATGATGAACTTGATAAAAAAAGGTAATGGTGAAAATGGCTACAAGTCTAAAGGTAAATATTTTAATTTTAATTTAGGTGAATAAAAACTCAATATTAATTTTCACTGGCGCCAACTCCCCCGGCGCCTTTTTTTGCCTGTTAGCTTTCCATGTCTGAAAATAATTTAATTATTATGTAACAATTATGAGTTCATGCCACTCTAGTTAATTGTGCAATCATTAAATAAAAAAATGATTGTGACTATAAATGAGTATTGATGTAGTAAGTACATCATCATAGTAAACAATAAAAGGAACGTCCTATGAAAAAGAAATTATTAATTAGTACCGCAATCGCTTCTGCTATAACGATGACTGCAGCAACTTCTTCAGTAACATTAGCAGGTGGAGCTGATATGGAAAAATGCTATGGCGTAGCTAAAGCAGGAAAAAATGACTGTAAAGCAGGAGCCGGTACTTCTTGTGCAGGTTCATCAACAAAAGATGCTCAGGGTGATGCATGGGTGTATGTCGCTAAAGGCACTTGCGATAAGCTTGTTGGCGGTAGCTTAACGCCTAAGAAATAAGATGATTCAATCTGGATCTGGCCATACGCATAAACCAATCCCTGTGAGAGCAGGGGTAGGTCTTAAGCCTGAACATTACGACACAATCCTGGCCACAAAACCTGATATTGGTTGGTTTGAAATCCATCCAGAAAATTATATGGGTGGCGGTGGAGCTGTTCATCACTATATGGAGCAGATACGTACCTTGTATCCATTATCTATTCATGGTGTTGGCTTATCTTTAGGTTCTGAAGAGGGTTTATCCAAAGAACACCTTCAATCATTAAAAAGCCTAGTTGATCGCTATCAACCAGGTTTAGTCTCAGAGCATCTTGCCTGGTGTCGGTATAGAAATTTCGTGCTGAATGATTTATTGCCCGTTCCCTACACAAAAGATTCGCTGAAAATTATTTCAAGAAATATTGATCAAACACAGAATTTTCTGGGTCGACAAATATTGATTGAAAATCCGTCCAGTTACTTTCAGTTAGATCTTACTACATTCACGGAGTGGAACTTTCTTGTAACACTTGCTAAACAAAGTGGAGCGGGGATCTTACTGGATGTAAATAACGTCTACGTGAGTGCTAGTAACCATGATTTTAATGCTGAACATTATATAAAGAGTATTCCTCCTGAATTAGTGGGTGAAATTCATCTAGCTGGCCACTCAGTGCAAGAAATGCGTGGTGGTAAAGTTCTTATTGATGATCATGGATCAGAGATTATCGAAGAAGTTTGGAAATTGTACGAATTTACCTTGAAGCATTTAGGTAATCGACCTACTTTGATTGAATGGGATGCCAATATCCCAGGATGGGATGTTTTACAAAATCAGGCGAATATTGCCGATCAACTCATGCAAGAAAAAGTAGCTGTTTATGTCTGATAATAATCGAAAGAGTACGCTAACACTGGATGAATACCAAAAGGTATTTACTGAAAATGTATTAGCTGATCAATTGCACTATGAAGGATCAGAGGATTTTTTCGGACACTTCATTCCACTTTTTGATAAAGAAGAAAGCTCGAATGAAGCGGTTGATCGGTTTGGTATCTATCGAAACAATGTTATCTTATCTTTGAGTGTCGCCATTGCAGATACTTTTCCTGTGGTTAAACGATTGATCGGTGATCGTTGCTTTGAAGCTGCTGCGATTGCTTTTGTGCGAAAACATCCCCCAGCCCAACCTTCACTTCTATTTTACGGTAAAGAGTTTATCCATTTTATCAAAGATTATCCAGCTTGTACTGAGCTAGGGTATTTGTCTGATATCGCTCAGCTTGAGTGGAACTATATTCGTGCTTTTCATGCTAAAGACAGCACTCTACTTGAGAATGAAACCTTGCAACAGATAGCACTCGAGTCTTTAGGTGATGCTGCTTTTGATATTCATCCATCGGTACAATTGATGCAATCAGATTGGCCTATAGATACTATTTGGGAAGAGAATTTAAAGCAGGATGTAGAAATAATTGACTTAGAAAAATTTTCAAAATGTAAATTATTGATCTATAGACAAGAGCTACATGTACAGGTTGTAAATCTTACTCCTGAATGTTTTCATTTTTTGTTAGCGTTAACAGAAGGTAAATCAATTCTTGATGCATGGTCTTATACTTTGGAGCAACAACAGCTTGAACAAGGAACTGAATTAAATGAAAGCGAGCTTAGCGGAATGTTAGGATACCTGCTTAGTCTTTCCCTTTTCACTTCGGTAAAACTTAACACAACTTAACACAACTTATAGAATAAATATTATGTTGACTAAATTACTACAATTATTAAATAAACCCGTGGAATTATTAAAAGCATTTCCTGAAGATATTATTGCTCTTACCGCAAGAATAGCTATTTTTACAGTGTTTTGGCGTTCTGCACAGACAAAAATTAGTGGCTGGGAATTGTTTGATCAGTCTTGGCAGTTTTTTAATTTAAGCAGTTCTACTTTCATGTTGTTCCAGTATGAATATGATTTGCCACTGATCAATTATAAAATTGCTGCATATTTAGCAACTTTTAGTGAATTCTTTTTATCGATAACGATTCTTGTTGGATTTATAACGCGATTATCAGCATTGGCATTTTTAGGAATGACGGCGGTAATTCAAATTATTGTTTACCCGGATGCATGGCCAACACATATTTTATGGGCTGCTGCATTGTTATATATTGTTAAGCACGGTCCAGGACGGCTTTCTATTGATTGCATATTTTTGAAGAATTAGTTGGGAAAATACCAAGCTCATCCCATAAGGCATCAATTTTTTCGACCACATCGGTGTCTTGTGTAATGGGTACACCCCACTCTCTATCGGTTTCTCCGGGCCACTTATTTGTTGCATCAATACCCATTTTAGAGCCGAGGCCAGATACAGGTGATGCAAAATCGAGATAATCAATGGGTGTATTTTCAACCATCATTAAGTCACGAACAGGATCAACACGTGTCGTCATTGCCCAGATTACATCTTTCCAATTACGAGCATTAACGTCATCATCGGTGACAATAACAAATTTAGTGTACATAAACTGACGCAGGAATGACCAGACTCCCATCATCACCCTTCGAGCGTGACCTGGGTATTGTTTCTTAATAGTGACGATCGCCATTCGATATGAACAACCTTCAGGGGGCAAATAAAAATCAGTAATTTCTGGATATTGCTTCTGCAATATAGGAACAAACACTTCATTGAGTGCTTCGCCTAGAACCGCAGGTTCATCCGGTGGTCTTCCTGTATAAGTACTATGGTAAATAGGCTTTTCACGCATTGTAATGCGCTCTACAGTGAATACTGGGAAGGTTTCTACTTCATTGTAATAGCCAGTATGATCTCCATACGGGCCTTCTTTTGCATAATCATCAGGGTGGATTACACCTTCAAGAATTATTTCAGCACCTGCCGGTATTTGAAGATCACTACCAATAGCTTTTGCTAACTTAGTTTTGTTTCCTCTTAGTAAACCTGCAAAAGCATATTCAGAGATATTATCAGGCACAGGTGTTACTGCAGCTAAAATGGTTGCTGGATCGGCACCAAGAGCCACTGCAATCGGGAAAGGTTCGGTTGGCTGAGTTTTTTGCCAGTCCTGAAAATCGAGAGCGCCACCACGGTGGGAAAGCCAGCGCATAATAACGCGATTAGGAGACAGTAGCTGTTGGCGGTAGATACCTAAATTTTGCCTTTCTTTTTCTGGTCCTCGCGTAATGACGAGCCCCCAAGTTATCAATGGGGCAGGATCACCTGGCCAACAAGTTTGAATAGGTAGTTTGTTTAAATCGACCTGATCTCCTTCAAGAACAACTTCCTGACAAGGTGCTTTTTTAATAATCTTAGGTGCCATATTTAAAACTTGTTTAAATACCGGTATTTTTTCCCAGGCATCTTTCATGCCTTTAGGAGGCTCAGGTTCTTTCAAATAGGCAAGGAGTTCTCCCACATCACGTAAGGATGAAACAGAATCTTGCCCCATACCCATTGCCACCCTCTTGGGTGTGCCAAAAAGATTAGTCAGTACAGGAATATTAGAATCTTTAGGGTTTTCAAATAATAAAGCTGGACCACCTGCTCGAAGAGTACGATCAGAGATCTCTGTCATTTCGAGATAAGGATCGACCTGTTGGGTAATACGTTTGAGCTCACCCCTGGATTCAAGGTATTGAATAAAATCACGCAGATCCTTGTAATCCATGGTTTTATTTCCGCTTTGTATGACTGTCAGTTATCGACGCTTCATTGATTCAAAAAATTCTTGATTAGTCTTCGTTAGTGATAATTTATCAAGTAGGAATTCCATTGCATCAATCGATTCCATTGGATTAAGAATCTTACGTAGGATCCACAATTTTTGTAATTCTTCTTCACTCGTCAGTAAATCTTCACGGCGAGTACCAGACATATTAAAGTTAATGGCTGGATAAACACGTCTTTCAGCAATTTTACGATCTAGGCGTAATTCCTGATTACCTGTGCCTTTGAATTCTTCAAAAATAACTTCATCCATCTTCGAACCAGTATCAACTAAGGCAGTAGCAATAATGGTTAAACTACCACCCTCCTCTATATTTCGTGCAGCTCCAAAGAAACGCTTAGGCTTATGCAGTGCATTAGCATCAACACCACCGGTTAATACTTTACCTGATGAAGGGATGACCGTATTGTAAGCACGAGCTAGACGTGTAATTGAGTCGAGAAGGATTACCACATCTTTTTTATGTTCAGCTAAGCGTTTGGCTTTTTCAATGACCATTTCAGCAACTTGAACATGTCGACTAGCGGGTTCATCAAAGGTAGAGGCAACAACTTCACCACGTACAGTCCGCTTCATTTCTGTTACTTCTTCTGGACGTTCATCAATCAGTAAAACGATTAATACACATTCAGGATGATTATAAGTAATTGATTGGGCGATATTCTGCAAAATAACTGTCTTACCTGCTTTCGGAGGGGAAACAATCAACCCACGTTGGCCTTTTCCTATGGGAGCACACAAATCAACGGTACGACCTGAGATATCTTCTGTGGAACCATTTCCTCTTTCTAATATGATTCGCTCGTTAGGATGAAGAGGAGTTAAGTTTTCAAACAAAACTTTATTGCGAGAATTTTCAGGAGAATCAAAGTTAATGTCTTGAACACGCAATAGTGCAAAATAGCGTTCACCATCTTTAGGCGGACGAATTTTACCTGAAATTGTATCTCCAGTTCGTAAATTAAATCGTCTAATCTGGCTAGGGCTGACATAAATATCGTCAGGGCCAGCTAAATAAGACGCATCAGAGGAGCGTAAAAATCCAAAGCCGTCGGGTAGAATTTCTAGTACGCCACTACCAAAAATATCCTCACCACCTTTGGCATGAGATTTCAGTATGGAAAAGATAATGTCCTGTTTTCTTGCTCGGGCCATATTTTCAATGCTCATGGATTCAGCGAGAGTAACAAGTTCGGATGCAGTTTTTTGTTTTAGTTCAGTAAGATTCATGTGTAGGGGTTTCAAATGCAGAGTAAGTGGATGTTATACGGATATTGTATGTCGATGACAGAGAACACCGCGATTTTGGAATATTATTTGATTATAGAATATATATTTCTTTTGTGTATTTTCGTACTTTAGAACAGACAATTAGAGATATGCCGTATTTATGAAGTTAAAGGTAGCACTGAATAGAACAAACTTCCAGTTTTTATATCGCTGACTTTGAAATATCTTATTCAGGACCGAGAAAATCGGCCCTGAAGCACAAATTACAGGTTTGTTTCAATAAATTCAGCAAGTTGACCTTTTGACAATGCGCCTACTTTAGTTGCTGCTGGAGAGCCATTCTTGAAAAGCATCAAGGTAGGGATCCCACGAATTCCATATTGAGGAGGTGTTCCAGAATTATCATCAATGTTTAGTTTGGTTACTTTTAACTTACCTTGATATTCGTTGGCAACTTCGTCCAAAATGGGGGCAATCATTTTACATGGACCACACCATTCTGCCCAATAGTCTACCAATACGGGTAGCTCGGATTGCAGAACCTCTTGTTCAAAACTATCATCACTTATATGAACAATATGCTCACTCATTAGAATATATCTCCTAGTTTTTTAATATAATAAATTACTAATAAACGGATATTACCGTTTAATTGCTTCAGTTTCCTCAAATATTTATCAGTTCAAGGCAAAAATACTCATATTTATAAGGAATGTTGAATAATTACAGCTATTTAGTAACATTTGGCACTGCAATGCAAGTCTAAAGCATGTAGACTTGCGCAAATGAAATCAGCTCACTTATCAAATACTCGTTTTTCCGATCTGGGGATGGAAGACTTACTTTTCAAGTCATTGTCCGAATCTGGCTTCGAATACTGCACCCCTATTCAGGAACAATCTTTACCATTATTGCTAGAAGGTAGGGATGTCGCAGGTCAAGCTCAGACTGGAACTGGAAAAACACTCGCTTTTCTTCTTGGGATATTCAACGACTTACTTACGCTTGATCCTATTGAAGGCAGGCTTTTAAACGAACCGCGTTCACTTATTCTTGCTCCCACAAGAGAATTGGCTGTGCAAATTCATAAAGAAGCCGAAATGCTGAATAAGTATACAAAGTTTCGCATTGGATTAGTGTTTGGTGGTACAGGCTATCAAAGTCAAAAAGAATACCTTCAACAGGGTGTCGATATTTTAGTCGGTACCACAGGTCGAATTATTGATTACTATAAGCAAGGTGCATTCGGTCTTGATGCAATTGACTCTGTTGTGCTTGATGAAGCTGATCGTATGTTTGATCTAGGCTTTATCAAAGATATTAGATATTTGTTTAGGCGTATGCCACAAGGTGATGAAAGGTTGAATATGTTATTTTCAGCAACCCTTTCTCATCGGGTGATGGAATTAGCTTATGAACATATGAATAGTCCAACACAAGTCACCATTGAACCTGAAAAAGTAACGGTTGAGAGTATTAATGAACAACTTTTTTACCCAAGTAACGAAGAAAAAATACCACTTCTGCTTGGTTTGATGGCCAGAGATAAGCCTGAACGGTCAATTGTTTTCACTAATACTAAGCGAGATGCAGAAAAAGTTTGGGGCTTTTTATCGAGTAACGGTATTGAGGCTGGTATTCTGACCGGTGATATCCCACAAAACAAACGGCTTCGCCTTCTTGATGAGCTTACTAGTAGTAAAATTGAAGTGCTTATTGCTACTGATGTGGCGGCAAGAGGCTTACACATTCCTGCTGTGAGCCATGTTTATAATTATGATTTGCCAGACGATCGTGAAGATTATGTTCACCGTATTGGCCGAACAGGAAGGGCAGGTGCAACTGGAGAAGCACTGAGTTTTGCTTGTGAAGATAATGCGTTTAATCTTCCACAAATTGAAGAATATATTGGTCATAGTCTTCCACTGATGCAGGTAAC
>JAAGZM010000629.1 GCA_024206355.1 Gammaproteobacteria bacterium
ATATTTTAAAATTAATTTTGATGTTTTCTAATCCTGTTAAATTTAAGCTGGAGTAGGCAGTTCTTTTGCATGCCTTGAGCCCGTTTTTAATTGAGTTTTATAGGGTGATGGAAAAAGCACTATCAAATTTGAGTCAATCAATAAGATCAGCATGCTTGATTTTCACCCTAATTATTAGTTATACAGTAGGAACTCGATCGTACTTTTGACTGGTTCTGGATCCCAATTCATATGATATGGTAGCTGAATGGTGACCTCCGTAGTTTCACAATCACCATCTATCATCTTATAGAACTGGAGTATATCTCTATCTCTGAAATGAATAGAACATGAACCTTTTCTGGCTGCAAAAGCAATTCTTTTATTGTTGTGCCAGTATTCAATGAGTGATCCAACTTTTGACCATTTACTAAGAGGGATATTAGGAAATACCTTTTGAAAGATACTTTCCGCTAATATTATTCTGGAAGTCGGTACCCCTGGGAAGAAGTGATAGAGGTTCGCGAGGTGATTAGATTTATCGCATACGTTGTGTGACGAATTGTTTTTTTTCACGCCTTGGCTACACCTTTATAATGAGGATTTGTGAAATTTTAGAATATTGTTTTGAAAACCAAAAGATTCTCCCCTTGATTATGTCATAAAACTTAAATGAACAGTATTGCTTTGCATCGCCTTAGGAGAGCACACGTGACAGTAATAGCAATTAGAAAATCTGGAGGATAATGTACATGTATTACGAACACTTGGCTTGCTTTTCAGTTTCGCCTTGCTTGCAGTACGGCGTGCGTAGTTTGCACCTTGTTATACATCGTTATAGATGACAGGCATCTGTCCCTTCCATTTAACCCAAAGCTTATTTTTCATTGCCAGTTCAGACATGAATTTAGCAACATTTATACGACTCGTTGGAGCAGTATCAAAGATTGCGTTTCTGATTGGTGATGGGTAAATGTTATAAGGTGTAGTTTGTTCTTTATCTACAAGGCTATCTGGACGGACGACTGCCCATTCAATGTTTTTGCTAATTTGCCCTACATTAAGCCGAAGGTAATCAGCTGCCTCTTCATTATCTATGTGTGGCGGAAGTAAAATACGCAATATAGAA
>JAAGZM010000630.1 GCA_024206355.1 Gammaproteobacteria bacterium
ATTAAAAGAGGATTGACTGTGAATAAAGGAAAAATAGGAACCATGCTGTCAGCAGACTCACCAGCCGCGATAAATGGCGAGGGCAGAGGCGGTCGGCCAGCTTTTACAAAACAAGATGCAATGTTCTGTATCGCAGGCATGCCGTCTGACGCATGGGATTACATGCAATATGTTGACATTCTATGCGAGCGCACTAAAAAAACAGTTTTTAAAAATTGCAGTAGCAAATTAATAGAAGGCGGGCATATAAAAAACAGGGAAAAAGCTGAATTGATAGCTGAAATAGCTCTTGTTGAGTGCCGATTGAAATCATTTTCTAATGTTGCCAGGTGTAGCCTTATTCGAGTTTCACAGCGTCAGTGGTATAGAAGCTATTCAGAAATCTATGGAATAGCGCAACGAATTTATAATGAGCTGGATAATCAGGCTGGCAGATACATTGCTATAAAATTGGGAAAAATAAATTAAAATAAATTGAATTAATGCTTGACATATTCAAATATATGTGTATAATTAGTATCAAGAGTTAAGAAAAAAAACAAACATTAAACGAGGATAATATCATGGGGTTTTTTTCATGGATCACAAGCGATACAAATGAGAGCATTATAAATATTCATAGCGTTGATAATAAAGCGCGACCTGTTTATCTAATTCAACCAAAAGGTAGAGCAGCTATCGAAGAAAGAGAATACGATGGGTACGGTATATTCGGGGATACTGATGCTTTTGTCTGGCTTGCAGAGAATAATTTTAATTCAGATGAATTAAAACATATGACAACTGAACAAATAAGATATTTAGGCATTGATATAGACTGGGGCGGGTTTTATCAAGATAAAACTACAGATAATATGTATTGTTTTTCACCTGAGATTTGTGAACTCTTTGATAATGTAACTCTTTTAAAAGGTAACTATGACACAATTGTTGATGGTTATCATAATACTGCTAATGAATTAATTGATAATTATCAATGGATCAGACAACCTATTGTTGAGTTACTTCATGATGACTTAATACCAC
>JAAGZM010000631.1 GCA_024206355.1 Gammaproteobacteria bacterium
CCTTTAATCCACGCAGGATCTGCATGGTTTTATTCGATGTTAGGCCACCTGATACTGGTGTTCCTGTTCCTGGAGCATAAGCAGGATCTAGACAATCGATATCTAAACTTAAATAGGCAGGTGCGTCTCCGACTCTTTCTTTAATAGCCTGTACAATTTCATCGACACTTTGGTTATTTGCCCAGACAGCATCTAGAACCTTGAAAGGGTGAATGCCTGTTTCATTTTCTATTTCCGTACGAATGCCAATCTGTATCGTTTTATCTGAATCAATGAGATTTTCTTTTGGTGCATGATAGAACATGGAGCCATGATAATGTCCATCAAAGCCGGTTTCAGTGTCAGTGTGCGCATCAAAGTGAATAAGTGCCATTTTGCCATGGGTTTTTGCAGCAGCACGAAGTAAGGGAAGCGTAATATAATGATCACCACCTAAGGTAAGAAGTATTTTACCTGCAGCTATTATTTTACCTGCATTATCTTCCACTTCAGAAACCATCTGCTCATGTTTGCCTAAGTCGAATTCGATATCGCCATAATCAATAACGCGAAGCTTTTCGGCTAGTTCAAAAATATAAGGCCAACGCTTTTTTTCCCATCGTAGCTGAGCTGAGGCTTGACGTATTCCTGTTGGACCAAAGCGAGTTCCTGGGCGACCTGAAGTGGCAAGATCATAGGGAACACCCATTACAACCGCATCGACATTATTGTCAAGATCACGGCTTAATGGTAAACCCATATAGGTAAAAATATTGGCATAGGTTTCAGAGTTCGCACCCATTAAGTTAGAATTCGGCATATTAAATCTCCAAAAGTAATAATGATAATAATTATCTCAGACTATGTAGGGTTTGTTAATCACTTGATAAGGTGAGTATGGGTATGACAGACTGTGAATAACAATTGTAGGCCGTTTGGTCGTTTGTATTTGGTAATATACTTCATGAAGACAACGTATGATCAAGTCTCTTGGAATAAGAGTCTCGCTTCAGCTTTAGAAAAAAACTACAGTACAAATGCTGTTGCTGAAGTTTTAAAAGGTTTAGAACAATTGATACAAGCAAGTAGTGGCATGATTACCTTGTTATCATTATCTAAAAAGCCAAAAACAATCTGTCACCGTTTACTTGCCAATGAAAACCCAAAACATCAGGTTGAAAATTATAACGATGGAGCATTTTTATTAGATCCTTTTTACATCAAGGCTTTCCATGAGAAAGCTAGCGGTATTTTTGTGCTTGATGAGTTAATCCCAGAAGGTTTTGAAGAGTCAGAATACTATAATCATTTTTATAAACAGCTAGGATATGTTGATGAAGTTAATGTCATTATTCAGGTTAATGAAAGTGATAGTATTACTGTGTCATTAGTTAGACAAAAAAATGAAGATAAATTTTCTGAAGAGGATATTAATCAATTGGAGGTTATTTATCCTACATTAAAAGTTATCTTTTGGCAGTGGTTCATAAAATCAGACAAATCTATTTCTTCTAGTCTAGAGTCACAAATAGACAATGCGCTTGCTAATTTTGGAAGTTCAATTCTAACACCTAAAGAATCCGAAATATTACAATTAATATTACACGGGCATGCTATAAAATCGATTGCTCAAAAATTGCAAAACAGTATTGAGACTATCAGGCATCATAGAAAAAACATTTATAATAAGCTGGATATTAGCTCTCAGTCAGAGTTATTTTATCTATTTATAGCTTCTGTCCAGGCGATGCCAGATAATTCAACATCAGATCCCATGACCTATTTAACCTAATTTATCACCCGAAAAGGTTATATCGATTGCACGTTAATTTGGTAATACTAGCTAGTATACCGTAATCATAGTGTACAAGAGTGTGACTAACTTCTATTAGCTGCTCAAATATTAATAATAATCCTAAGGCAAATAGTCTATGAAAAGCTTTTTCGAAAGTCTTAATCCAGATGGTAATCTCAGCCTTTGCTTGATTAGTTTTGTGGGTACTGTCGGACTTACAGCATTAGTGATTCTTCCTATTCTTGTCGGATCATATATTGATTATTTGGGATTTGCAGAAAACGCAGCAGGTTGGATATCTGCCATCAACTTGTCTGGTATTGCTGTTATGACGTTAATTGTTTCATTAAAGACGAAGCATTGGTCACTTGCAAAAATCACTGGCTATGGACTTGTGGTGATGATTATCAGTGATTTTTTGTCACTTTACTTTCATTCTCTTGAGATATTTTCAGCCCTGCGTTTTATGTCTGGAATGGGAGGAGGAGCTGCACAAGCAGCTGTCGCTGCGGCCATTGCAAGGCTTGCCCATTCTGACAAAGGTTTTGGTATCTATATGGCTTTTCAGTTTCTCATGCCTGCATTAGGATTGTTTGTTTTTCCAAGCCTATTACCTGACATAGGCTTTAATGGCATGTTAGAAATCCTTATTGGTTTTGAAATCTTTTCACTGTTGATGGTACCTGTATTAATGAATTACCGATGTCCGGTTCATACCGAACAATCACAAGAAGGCAACTTTGAGGTTGCTTTAATTTTACAGAAACCAGCAATACTCTCGATAATTGGTTTATGTATCTATGGGGCAGCGAATGCAGCAATTTGGGCCTATGCAGATCGCATGGGGCTAGATTCTGGTTTGAGTTATGAAGGTACAGGTACAGTTCTTTCTATATCGACAGCCGTTGCAGTATTGGGTGCAATGTTAGTTATTTGGTTAAAAGATCGATGGGGTCACACGAGACCGCTTGTATTAGGAATAACATGCCAAATTATCGCTATGTTCGTTATGATCTTCGAAGCAAACCCCATTGGATATACGATTGGTATTAGTTTGTACTCAGTTGCATGGGCATTTACATGGCCATATTTCTTAAGTATACAGGCAGCTCTTGATGATTCAGGAACAGTGGTAGTCGCAGGTCAATTCAGTAATCTAGTAGGCAATTCGATGGGACCTGCAATGGCAGCATTCTTCGTCGGCAGTGGTGGACATTATATACCAGCCATCTGGATGGCATGTGCTCTGTTTGTAGCAAGTTTATTGCCAATGCTCAAAATCTATAAAATACGCAGAGGTTAGACAATTACGGGGACGGGCAATTACGGGGACAGTTTACTTAATTATGTTCCACATAATTAAGTAAACTGTCCCCGTAATTATCATCACTCATCTCTAAAATTGACATCGCGTTTTCTGTAGTAGTCTATGCCTGAGGTGTCGTCTAGATCGAGGGCATAGCGTCGGCCTGAGTGTACAGCGGATACTATGGGAGCTGGTGCCTCGCAATCTCCTATTCTCGTGATCGTTTTGGTATTGCCGGCTTTTCCTTCTTCCATTAAACGTTCGAGATCGTAATATAGTTGATCTTTGGGTAAGCGAGCTGTAACCATCACTACTGCATCGGCTTTAATACTTGATTCTTCCTCTGTGTACATACAACTGAGTTCAACATCTTCGCCATCATAGCCTTCAAGGTTCTTTGAAAACATCAGTTTAACGCCTGCATTCATTAATGATTGTTGTGCACTGGGTTGTTCAGTTGTGTAGCGTCCGAATGAGCATGCCATATTATCAGTGCAGACAAAGGTAACGTCACAACCGGCTTTTTGTAGCATCTCAGAGATAACGGGAGCCATGTAATAATAGTCATCATCGAATACAACGACTCGACCCTCTGGCAGACGACCAGCCATTATATCGTCTGGTGTAAATATCTGATCGGGTGCAGTAAGCGTTGTTAGAGCAATAGTGTTGGTTCGACCAAACCCATCTGCTCGCCAGGTTGATCCTGTAGCGACGACGATATGATCTGCTTCTGCCATTAATGCATCTTCAGCATTTAAATGGCTATCCATATAAATATTAACATTCGGCAGTTTGAGGAATTGTTGTTCGCGATAATCTCTTACACGTACCCATTCACTTAAGGAGGGCAGGCGAGACTCAAGAGTGACTCTGCCGCCAATTTCTTTTCTTGCTTCTGATACCATGACATCGTAACCACGTTTGCCTAAAGCGTGTGCGGCCTCAAGTCCCGCTGGGCCTGAACCTATAATGAGTACAGTGCTTTCCGATCCTTTGGGTCGTACATTTTCTGGATGCCAGCCGCGACGCCATTCTTCTCCCATCACAGGATTTTGCGTGCATCGTATTGGTACACCAAGTTGATCACCGGTGTAGCAGATATTACAACCAATACATTCGCGTATGTCTTCCATACGACCTTCTTCTACTTTTAACGGCAAAAATGGATCTGCGATTGAAGGTCTTGCTGCACCGATGAGATCAACAATACCACGTTTGATCTGGCTGACCATCGTATCAGGCGAAGTAAATCGTCCTACTGAAACAACTGGCTTACTGGTCATATCTTTGACATAGCTCATGTGTGGTTCAATAGCGCCTTCATTGACAAAGCGCGATGTTCCCAGCTCTATGTTCCAATTATATGAAGTAACGTCCCATAAGTCTGGGAGTTCGGCTACATGGGAGAAAAACTCGCGAGTTTCATCAGTGACCGGCTTATTGTTTTTCATTTTGCCATCATCGGGTGAGAAACGAACGGCTACAGCCATTGTTTCACCTACAGCTTCTTTCAATACTTCGATGGTTTCTCTTAATAAACGGGAACGATTTTTAGCATTGCCACCATATTCATCGGTACGATCATTACTGATAGAACGTTGAAAATTATGTAATAAGTCATCATGATTAGCATAAGCATAAACGATATCGAATCCTGCATCCTTGGCAAGTAGAGCTGCATCTCGGTACCATTGTCGAAGATCACGAAAGTCTTTCTTATCCATCTTACGTGATTGATAGGGGAAGCCTTTCCAGTTAGGACGAGAATTAACATCAAAAGGGACAGCTCTGGTATACAAATTAGAAGCGGGAGCTCCACTGTACCAGAGTTCAACTCCTGCTAATGCATCATGTTCATGCATTTTTTCAGTCATCAAGCGATGTGCACGAACATCAGATTGATCCCAAAGCGTTGCGTATGGATGCAATAAGTCATCTGAACTTGGATGAATAGAGCAGTATTCTGTGTTGACTACTCCCCAGCCACCTTCCGCTTTCATGCCACGTAATGCTGCCAGCATATTGGGTCGTTGCCAGCCCATGCCTGTACAATGAGGTACTTGATAAAATCGATTCTTTGCTGTTACTGGTCCAATTTGTAATGGTTCAAAAAGAATGTCAAAACGTGGATCGCGACTCATTAAGTTATCCCATAACTCTATTTAATACATAGTAAAATCAATGAAAAAAGTATACAGGTGTTAGTTCACAGATAAGCTACCCCAAAAGGGGAGGTCATTATTACTGTCCCCGTAATTAAGTAAACTGTCCCCGTAATTATTATAGATAGGCATCATATTCTTGAATAGTTACCTGCCTATTAAAGTCGTCGATTTCCTGAAGTTTTGCTTCAGAGAATATATGTTGAAATTTTGCACCAAAATACTCACTGATGAAGGTAGATTTTTTAAAGACGTTTAAGGCATCAGGCCATTGGTTTGGTAAACTTTCTTCTGACTCTGAAAAAGTATCACCAGCGAGCGGTTCAGGGGCTTGAAGTTTATTTTCAATGCCATATAACATTCCGGCCAGTATCGCACAGGCAACAAGATGAGGATTTGCATCAGCACCAGCAACTCTATGCTCTAATCGCATTGCTTTATGATTATCCGCTGGAACTCGCACAGATACTGTACGATTCTCATAACCCCAAGTTGCAGACGTAGGGCAGTGGTTCCCTGGTTGAAATCTTCGGTATGAATTTAGATGTGGAGCAAACAAAAGCATTGAGTCTTCCATAGTTGCTAGACAGCCTGCAATAGCTTGCCTTAATAAGTCATTGCCAAAATCGGTATCATTATTGAAAGCATTATTACCTTGATCATCAATCAAACTGCAATGCATGTGCATACCATTGCCTTCAATATTGCCATAGGGTTTTGCCATGAAAGTGGCACGAAAGCCTAATTTTTTAGCCACACCTTTAATCGTCCTTTGTAATAAAATACCTTGATCTGCTGCCAGGAGAGCATCTGGTTGGTGATATAAATTTATCTCATATTGTGAACGGGCAGCTTCTTTAATTAACGTATCGATGGGCAAGTTTTGAATAGCACACGCATCGATGATTGCATACATTAACTCAGAGTTCTCTTGCATGACTTCAATGCTGTGGGTGTTACCACAAACGGTTTCACGATTGCTCTTATTCATTTGCGAATGCAGAGGCCTGCCTAAGTCATCATTGCTGCTTTGAAATAGATGAAATTCCATTTCACTGGCTAGAACAGGGGTCAGTCCTAATTTTTTAAAACGAGCCATTAAATTTTTAAGTATTGATCTTGGATCAATATTACAGGCTTCACCTGTAATTTCATTCATAAACAGCATAACTTGACCCGTGGGCCGATCTAACCAAGGTACCGGAGCCATTGTTCTCATATCTGCTTGTAAAATACCGTCTGCATCACCATTTTCGAGTACCCAACTGCCTACATCTTTACCCCAAATATCATAACCAAGGGTGGTAATAGGGAGCTTTAGAGAACCATTTAAGGCATTAGCGATTTTTGAACGAGGTAGCCATTTTCCACGGAGGTGTCCATTAATGTCAGGGATAAATGCTTCAAATATTTCAATATCTGGGTTCGCAGAAAGAAACTCTTCTAGCTGTTTAATATTTTCACTGGACATGTATATTCCTTAGTAATAACTGATTTATGCTGACTTATGATTGTTAGAAAACGAAATAACAATCTCACCTAACACTATCATGGATATGGCACCTAACAAAACTGGCATTTGTACACCTTCACCTGGCGTATAGATAAATAAAACAATGCTTAAAGATAAAATGGTGAAACAGGTATAAGCACATATTCTGGCTACCAGTAAATTTCCGGGTATCGCAAAAGGGCGAGGGTGATCTGGATCAACAATACGCATCTTTACGAAGGCTAATAACATACCAAGGTAAGGAAGCAAAAATATAACCGCACTAAAAGCGAATAAAGACCAGAAGAGATCTTCATTTGAGCCCGCCATAAAACCGTACATAACTAACAGTATCGTCGCTACAATACCCATTGCAACTGCTGCTCCTACAGGCGTTCCGCGTGTTTTGCTTTCAATTGCAAAAACAGCAGGTAACTCACCCTCTGAGGCAGCTTCTGCAGCAGCACGATTACAACCTAGTGCCCAAGTCACGCCATTAGAAAAGAAGGTGTATAACGTTGCAATACCTAAGATCAACGCAAAGGTTCTACCTGCTTCAGATTGACCAAAAAATAGATAAAGCGTATCCATCAGGCCTTCAACTAGATTAATTTCACCAGAAGGGATAGCAGCTAACATCGCAACAGTTGCAAGTGTATACAGAACAATAATAATAAGACCTGAGATTAAGATAGAACGGGGCACATCACGAGCAGGGTTATTCATCTCTTCGCTACCAGCGCTGGCTAATTCAAAACCAAGCATTCCATATATAATAGCCGGAATATATTGCAAACTTGAGCCCCAGCTAGGTTTCATACTTTCAAATGTTAGTTCATTAGCCATTCCGTGATCTTGAGTATAGAAAATTGCTCCGATGATAATCGCAATAAATACCACTACTTTTAATATTGCCCCTATATTTGGCACCCATTTGCCCACATCAAGGGTAATAACATTAACAAAGACGGCAACCCAAGTGAGGGCTATGGCAATAGCTATTTGACCTACAAGTGTTAACTCTGGAAAAAACAACTGTTTCATGATGCCTGCAAATAAAATATAAATGGCAGGAATCCAAACGGCAGTATTTACCCAATATCCCCAAGTTGCACGAGATGCCCAACGTCCCCCAAATGCATCACGGATCCATGCGTAAATTCCTCCCTGCTCAGGATAGGCACAACCCATTTCTGCACAGATTAATGCGAAAGGTATGAAAAAAATAAAACCTAAAAAGACCCACCAAAATATACTTGAAGCACCTACAGATGCAGCAGCGGCTAGTGTATCTAATAGTAATATGGCGGATACCGTAAACAAAACGATATCTTTTTGCCCAAGCGCTTTGATGTGCTTTGTAGATTGATTCATTATAGGTTCCAATTGTAAGAGTTAGTAGTATTGTTAGTTAAATCAATATGATAGCTCGCTATCTTAAAGTATTTTATAGCCTATGAAACGCCATATTGCTTTGCTGTTGCATCTAATGCTAAGACTAATGTATCAACTAAAATATCAATTTCTTGTTCGTTACAGATAATCGGCGGTGCTGAAATTAGTGCATTATCTACAGCTCTAACTATAACACCATTATCAATGGCAACATCACGACAAAATACTGCTCCCTCATCTTCATGAGCAAGTCTCTCTTTCGATGATTTATCTTTAACGAGTTCGAGTGATGCAACCATACCTTTAACTCGAGCTTCTCCAACAATTGGATGATTAGACAAATCATTCCAGCGTTTTTCCATGTAATCACCAATATTACTACTCAAATTTTCAATAATTTTCTGCTCTTTGAGTATATTGATAGTAGCTATCCCTGTTGCACAGGCTATAGGGTGTCCTGAATAGGTCAGTCCATGGGCAAAATCTGTGTCAGAGGAAGCAAGGACATTGGATACTTTATCAGATACCATAACGCCACCAAGTGGCATAAAGCCATTAGTAACACCTTTTGCAAAAGTCATCAGATCAGGTTTATAGCCATAAGTCTCACAACCAAACCAATTGCCAGTTCGGCCGAAGCCACAAATAACCTCATCACTGATCAATAAGATATCTCTTTCATCACATATTCGTTGTATTTCAGGCCAGTAAGTACTCGGTGGAACAATAACACCACCTGCTCCTTGAATAGGCTCAGCAATAAATGCAGCTACCTTATCTTCACCTATTTCATCAATTTTTTGTTCAAGTTCTCTAGCAACCTTTAGGCCAAATTCTTCAGGACTTAAATCACCACCATCCTTATACCAATAGGGCTGACCGATATGGTGGATGTAGTCGAGACCGACAAATTGATTGTGCATATAGCTCATTCCACCTAAGCAAGCGGCGGCAATTGTGCTACCGTGATAGGCATTGTCACGAGAAATAATTTGTTTTTTCTCAGGTTTACCTAAAATATCGAAGTAACGGTGCACTAGTTTGATGTTTGTATCATTCGCTTCTGAGCCTGAGTTTGTGAAAAATACCTGGTTAAACTGTTCTGGAGTAACATCGACTAATGCTTTAGCCATATTCACTGAAGGCTCATTAGAGCAATTGAAAAAATTGTTATAATAGGGCAGTTTGTGCATTTGCTCAGTTGTTGCTTGAATAATTTCTGGTTGGCTGTAACCTAAATTGCAACACCACAAACCTGACATACCATCCAATATTTTATTATTATCAGAATCGTAAATATAAATATGTTCTGCATGGGAGATAATCCGGCCACCAGTTTTACGGTGACTTTTAAAGTTTGTAAATGGATGCAGGTGGTGCGCTTTGTCGAGTGATTGCAGTTCTGATGTTGTTCTATTGCCCATTGGTCGTCTCCTGTACTACCCTACACATTAGTGGTATAGAGTTGTCTTTGTAAATCATTGATAAATATGCTCTCATAGGTGGGTTAAAATTAATTTAACCCATTTGGGTTAGTTGTAAGGGTTAGTTGCAAGGAAAATCGAATAAAATCATATGAATACAAAATCCGCCAGCATATCCAGAAACTATATTATTTTTCAGGTTTTTAAATACACAATCTACACTTTGCTTTGCTACAACATGTTTGTTTTTTTTCAGGATGAGAGTGCTGCCAGTGTTCAAACTTTCCGCAACGGTATTGAATTCAGCAACTTGATACTGGCTTTTTCTGCCTCGATTGACTCAGCTGCTTGGATTTTACTATTATTAGTATTTGAATTAGAAACCTCTGTTCTTTCTGACGATACCCTCAAAGGCCCTACGATGTGGGGTCTTCTGATATTGAAAGTTGTCAGCTATGGATTCATCCTATATGCGGCATATGGTTATATCGCTAGATTTCTATTTATATCAGACACATCAGTATTTCATATCGCTAATGTCTGTAGTTTAGTTGGCACATCCTTTACTCATGTTGTTACTTTAGATGAGTATGTACCCATCACAGAAAGTGTTTGTCAGCTAATGAATAACGCACCGTTATTTCAAATTAACGGCACAGAAATTATTGCTACTGAATCTGCTTTGACCGATGCAACACGTCTTGGAATGGTTGATATTATCAATTCTTCAGACTGGTTGCTGATTGTTGCGATACTCGAAGTTGATGTTTATTTACAGTTGCATGATAAATTTACTGGTAAAGCCTATAAAATAAGCCAAATTATTAAACCATTTTTATATTTAATTCTCTTTGCAAATGCCGTTTATTGGGGCTTTAAGGGGGCATTCGTTGACTTTTCTGATGCAGCCTTATGGTTATTGGCATTCTTTTTTATTGAACTGAATATCTTTCAATGGCATGAAGAAACAGAAGAAGCACATGCTTTGGAGAAAAAATCGCAATAGAAAGCCGAGTAATAAAAGAAACACTTACCATAAAGGGGTATGTAATTTTGGTAGTGAATTGTGTTTAATTATATTTAATAAAAAATATAAAGATCTCAACTTTTATGCCGTCGATAGCTAAATTATTTGAAAACTCGAAGATAGACATATTTCAACTAATTAAACAGGTTGTCTATTTACTGCTTTTAATAAATTTTGCTATTTATGTAAAAAATGATATAGAAATTGCTGCTCACACAATGAGCAACGGTGGTTCGTTTTTAGATTGGACTGCCGCTTTTGCAACGACCATAGATGAAAGTGCCTGGATAATTCTACTCATTCTGTTTGAGTTAGAAACGTATGTGATGTCTGATGAAAAGCTTTCACGCACAAAAAGTTTTTTGATGCATAGCGCTAGAATAGTTTGTTATTTTTCATTAGCTCATACCTGCTATGCATATTCTATTAATGTATATGACTTGAGTTTAGTAACGCCAATCTCAGCTGTTTCCAATTTGTGCCAGTTAGTCGATAGAGATTTGTCATTTACTACTAATTTACTTTATTCTGAATTGAATTCAACAAATTGCGGAAGTTTATCTACAGGATCAAAATTTTTCTTTATCGATCCACCTGAAAATTTAATTGTTACAGATGCTGTTGGTTTAGTCATTGAAAAACAACTAGGCTGGGTTGACATAATAGAAGCTATAACCTGGCTTTTGATACTTGTAACAATTGAAATGGTTGTTTGGTTACAAGACAGAGAAATTACTGGTGGTTGGATGATGAAAAGCGTTAATATGGCTAAATTCTTCCTCTATGCAGTGTTATGGGGGGCAATTTCCTATTGGATTTACCGGGATCATTGGATGTTTGCCTGGGATGAATTTGTATGGATTGCAGGTTTTATGGCAATTGAAATGAATGTTTCTGAATGGCGCGATGAAATTAGAGAAAAAAATGAGGCACTTTAAGCGTATTCAGTAAAATAATAAGATATTATTTCTATAAATTAACTATTTTTTTAAAGAGGATATTCCTTGAAGCACTACGACACTATTATCATTGGAGCAGGTCATAACGGTTTGATTTGTGCCTCTTATCTGGCTAAGAAAGGTCAATCTGTATTGGTGCTAGAAGCATCAAAATCAGTCGGTGGATTGGCTGCCACACGTGAGTTTCATAAAGGTTTTAAAACCTCTGTTGCTCAAACCATCAATATCTTTTCTGCAAAAATTGCCAAAGAACTTAACTTGGCATCTCATGGATTTGACATCAATGCAGCTCCGATACCAACAATCGGATTAAATCTTCAAGGTGAGCATGTTGTTATTGATGGGGTAGGTGAAAACAC
>JAAGZM010000075.1 GCA_024206355.1 Gammaproteobacteria bacterium
AACATAATCTGAATTTGTTCTGCATCTGGACGATCAGCAGCCTGCTCCATAACTTGTTGATAATCCGTCGGAGCAGGTTCTTCGCCACCGCCAAGAATGAGTCCATGCAATGCCAAGTAATCACGGACAATATCAAGCTTGTTAGCCCTAGGGCCATTATGTATACGATAAATTCCGACCGTTTTTTTCTTAATGAAAAAACGTGCCGCTGAAACATTGGCTAAAATCATACATTCTTCAATGAGACGATGAGCATCATTTCTTATCACCGGAACAATACGTTCAATTTTTCTTTCTTCATTAAATTCTATTCGAGTTTCAACAGTATCAAAATCAATAGCACCTCGTTGCTTTCGTGATTTGTGCAGCACTTTATATAGAGCATGCAGTTCTTCAAGATGTCCTACTAATGGTGATATTTTTTTCCGTTCTTTCGCATCACCTTCTAGCACAGACCAGACTTGACTATAGGTTAGTCGAGCATGGGAGCGCATGAGTGCCGGATAAAACTTGAAACCATTTAACTTGCCATTCTTACTAATAGTCATTTCACAAACCATACAGAGTCGGTCGACATCTGGGTTTAATGAGCAAAGGCCATTAGATAAAATTTCTGGTAGCATAGGTACAACATGACCCGGAAAGTATACAGAGTTACCTCTTTTAATCGCTTCCTGATCAAGTGCATTATCAGGTTTTACGTAGTGGCTAACATCGGCAATAGCAACCCACAATCGCCAAGTTCCATTATCTTCTTTACGACAATGCACAGCATCATCAAAATCTCGAGCATCAGAGCCATCAATAGTCACTAGCGGTAATTCTCGTAAATCAATTCTTCCTTGTTTATCAGCATCACTGACCGAAGGTGTTAATTGACTCACTTGTTCAAGTACATCATCAGGCCAAATATGTGGGATATCATGACCTCTGATTGCTACATCAATCTCCATACCTGGATCCATATGATCACCTAATATTTCAATGATTGTTCCCAACGGCGCCATATGATGACCAGATCTTCTGGTGATATCAGCAACAACAATTTGTCCAGCGGAAGGTTGTAATGCTTGGTTCGGTGGAATTTGGATATCCTGAGTAATACGATTATCATCAGCAACGACAAAAGCCGTATGACTCTCAACATAATATCGTCCAACCACACGCTCGATACGCGAGCTGACTACCTTGATTATTGAGGCTTCTGCTTTTCCTTTAAAATTCTTACCCTTCAGACGAACCAACACTTCATCACCGTGCATAGTCTTAAGCATTTGTCTCGAAGAAAGAAACCAATCCTCAGTTTTATCGTCAAAGATAACAAAACCAAAACCATCTCGATGTGCTTCGACTCGTCCTTGCTTCAAATCAAGATGATCGACTAGTGCAAAACGTCCACGCCTATCACGCATCAATTGTCCATCACGAGCCATTGCAAAAAGACGGCGATTTAGTCCCTCGTCATGCTCTTCACCTTTAAAATCAAACCCTTTTTTAATTGACTCAAAATCAGCCGGAGCCTGCTGTTTTTCTAGATAGCTGAGAATGTATTCTCGGCTTGGAACAGGGTTTTCATAACGCTCAGATTCGCGCTCTTTATGGGGATCTTTATCAGGATGAAATTTGCTCATGTGTTTAATTCTTTAAATGATAAACTAAAAGTTGTCCCAATTTTATAGCTAAACCATAGTTATCGCTAGGTTTATCCCAAATTAGACAACCGTCTAAACTTTGTTAGAATGGGCCTCACTACTGAAAAAATGAGAATTTAAAATGAAAATAATATTAAAAATGGGTTGGATACTTGTCTGTATTGGATTAACTGCCTGCTCAGAGCAGACAAATGAATCTCCTCCTGAAGTAGCTCTAACAAAAACTACTACTGAAGAAGTTGCCCCAAAACCTACTGAACAAAAGCAATATTCTGCTGAAAGTTTCTTCAAAACAACCAGTTATTTTGGTAGCAACATGAATTCTGCTGGTACTAAAATCCTAATGACCTCGGATGAAAGCGGTGTTTATAATGCATACAGCATGCCTGTTGGTGGTGGTGAAAAAACGGCACTTACTCAGTCAACTGCAGATTCAAACATAGGCATTTCATGGTTTCCAAAAGATGATCGAATTCTATATACCGCTGACCAAGGTGGTAATGAGCTCAATCATGTCTTTGTAAGAGAACTGAATGGCAACAGTAAAGATCTCACTCCGGGT
>JAAGZM010000632.1 GCA_024206355.1 Gammaproteobacteria bacterium
CGTTACTTAGGGTTAAGGTAAAGGATTCATCAGCTTCTACTGTGCTATCACCATTAATAAAGATAGTAATAGTTTCTGATCTTGAGTCATTTACGAAAGTAATAGTACCAGTTTGTTCCTCATAGTCACCGTCACCATCTGCATTTTCGGCTGTATCATCACTGGTTGCATAGTCAACACTGGCATCATTTTGGATGTTATCTATAGTTAGGGTAAAGGTTAAAGTACTATCGCTACCACCTTCTGTGACGGAGGCATCACTTATTGTTAAGTCTGTGAGATCACTCAGATCAACGGCAATAGTCCCTGATCCTGTGTTTGTGCCGTCACTGACTTCAACCGTTAGGCTGTAACTTGAGGTAGTTTCATAATCCAGTTGTGTATCATCAGCAACTGTAATATCTCCACTACTGCTGTCGATAGCAAAAGGTGTACCGGCATTACCTCCAATGATTGCCCATGCTAATGAATCCCCATCGAGATCAGTAGCTGCGACTGTGCCAACTGCTGTGCCATCGGCACTGTTTTCATCTACTGTAAAAGTAGCTGCTGTGACTACTGGAGGTATATTAGCATTGGGAAAATTGCAATTACGTGTGTGTCGTCTATTTCTACGGTGGTCATGACGGCAACGGCCCTCGCGGCTACGAACGTCATTAATAACTTTAGTGGCCGCTCCATTTTTATCAAAATCCAGCACTGTCTCCACCCGTTTGTTCAACTGCTCTCCATTTTGTAGAAAACTCCTTATTTTCTCAATATCAGTACTTGTATTGCTTTCATCAATAAATGGATCAGTTGTTAGATCTGCAGCTAAGGCACTGTCTAATTGCTCTATCCAAGCTGGTTTATCTCCATCTTCCAGAATATTCTCTCGCTCTGCATAACTCATAATTAAGGTTGATATCGGTGTGATATCGCAGGACAAACGTTCGCTGAGCAGACAAAAGCCTGTTAAGGTACCTAAAAAATCTTCACCATTGTGCGTGCCTCCAGTAACTTCAATAATTAGATGCTCTGGCAAAGATGCTTGCTGAAAGTTATAACGACCATCACTATCAGTCTGGCTTTCTACAATAAACTCTTGCTCTGGAAAGGTTAGTAATTTTACACTAGCATTAATTAGCAGATCATCAACAACCAAGCCAGTAATTACCGGCATAATATCGATTATAGCGGTATCAGTATTGGTTAC
>JAAGZM010000633.1 GCA_024206355.1 Gammaproteobacteria bacterium
CCGCTGAATGAAATTGCAAGTTTACTCGATTCACCTGGAACATTCTTGCGCAGCCTTCAGGCTGCCCACCAGCAGTTTCAATTCGATTTTTGGGTGGTTTTTCTTTCTGTGCCTTTATGCTTTTTTCCTGCGCTAACGCCTCAATAACCGGCAGCGTTGTGGCGAAGCCACGCTTTTAGCTGTCCGGCGCCGAAGGCGCGAAGTTGATTGACTTGTTAACCCTATTTCCAAAACTGCCACCATTTTTTATCTTTGCCTTCAGTCGCTACATTTGATTCATTAGCTGGACGAGGAAACGGATTAGAAGCAACTATCAAAGATAGGTTGATAAGATTGAACAATGTATCAGAAAGCTCCTCATACTGTTTATGTACTTCGCCATCACTAAACCCCATGTCATTCCAAGAACCCATGCCTCCGAATACCCAGGCGGCCTGACAAGAGTTTAGAACTTGATGATAATCAGGAGTTGCATAATTATCAGGAAAAATATTATAACCATTTTCATTGTTCGAAGGTGGCTCTGAAAGAGCCTTAATTCCTCGATCAAAACACTCGCCGAAATTACCGCAATCATTTTTATGTGCGAAATCACTTATTTTAATAAGAACTCCTTTAAGCTGTTCTTTTACCTCTTCGATTGGGAGTAGCGGTTGCTCAGGTTGATTAGCATTTCTTAGTATTCGACCATATTTCACATGCCAAATATTTTGTTTTGGATCATCTTTGTCGCCAACCTCCCAGCTTGCCTCCCAGAAATCTGACTTTGAAGGTTTAACTGCTTCAATAAGCCACCGACCACCGCCGCCGACAAAAGCCACTGACATTCGGTCTGATATTTCTTCCTTATTAGTAGATATATAACGAACTCGAAGTTGAATTACCCCAGTATCTTTGAGCTTTAGGAACCAAGCATTGGGGTCTTGAGCGAACTCCCGCTCATGCCATTTAGTTCCAGAACTTTGTAAATCCATGAATTTAACAAATTTACAAAATTTGAAAGTAGAACTGTCTGGAAAATAACTATCATCTACGCGGCCAGATAAATATTCATTACCATGAGCCGCTATAGATAACAATTGCGCGATTGTTCCTTGCATCTGAACTCCGTAGGGGGGTTAACGCC
>JAAGZM010000634.1 GCA_024206355.1 Gammaproteobacteria bacterium
ATATCGGCACCATAATTTTTGGTTGTGGTGCCACGAAACATGATAAAAAGGTCATTCTTATATTTCCCACCCTCATATTTTTCACTACCACGAGCACAGATGCCAAATCCATCGTTTGCATTGATTATGCGAAAGCCTACTGTTGCTTTTAGGTGTTTTGAATCTCCCTTTTCTCTGGAAAATATGGGATTTTTCAGAAATGCTTTCACTGTCACTTCTGATTGAGCTTGGTAGATCGTATTTGCAAAATTTGCTGCACTCTTAGGTGATAAAAACTCCATTAATTATCTCCCTTCTTTTCAATATGATCCCATTTGCACGACGTTGTAAAAAGCCCATTAAATCCCTCCAGATAAACATCTTCGTCAGTTAGCTCACAACGAAAATTAACAGGCTTCCCACCTAATTCACCATATTCACCCAATTCCTGTTTTCCTTTGACCCAAATAGCAAACTCCTCACCCTCATAAAAAACAATAAGCTCCTGAGTAAGCACAAACTCCCCAAGAAGAGGAATACGCACCTTAGTTTCCTTTATCGGCAGCTTGAACTCGCCATCCTCGTTGGTATAGAAGGTATCGGTTTCGCCTTCATCACCTTTCCAGATTATTGTTCGGGCTATTTTTGCATTGGCCGCGGGTTGGCCTTTATAGGTGATAATCCCCTCCATCGGGGAGAATAAAACAACGTCTGTACCAAACAGTGAGGACATGGAACCTCCTTCCATTGAATAGAGTAATATGACTAGAAAAACCGGAATTTTGAAA
>JAAGZM010000635.1 GCA_024206355.1 Gammaproteobacteria bacterium
TAGATGCACAAGGTTAGTATTAATTATAGGGAACTCCAATATTTTTATCAGATTATCTAAACCTGCATTTATTCTAAGTAATTTAGATCAAATTGATCCAGTTTCATGATGTTTCAAATTGTAAGCAGAATTGCACAGCGTGCCTCGCAAATAATCGTACGCATTGATTTTGTTGTAGTATTAATTTGATTCTATAAGCTACAAGTATGTTCAAATATTGACCTTTGGTATTATCTATACCAGTTATCAGGTTAAATAGCCTCAATTCGGGACAAAAACTGATCTTAAAAAAAATTATCTAATCATTGGAATAAATATCTACTCCCTGACGTATTAGTACTATGGTGGCATTAATACCATATTTTGTAAGTTATATTCGAAGCGTATTTCAAGTTAACTAAATATCAAGTTGGAGAGTTTAAAAATGAAACATAAGAAAATATTAAGTTTAACCATATCAGGTATTCTTTTATTAGGTTTAACTGGTTCTGTTTTTGCAGAACAACGAGATAGAGGTGAAAGAAATGGAAGTAAACATGGAAGTAAACATGGAGGCAAACATGGAGGTAAACATGGAGGAACTGTTGATGTTGATGCCAAGGTAGAACGTATCTTTGGCCACTTAGACACTGATGAAAGCGGTACTATAACCCTTGATGAATATCTTGTGCCAAAATTAGCTAAAACTGAAGCTAAATTTGCTCGTCTGGATACTGTAAATGAAGCAGATACTGAAGATGAAGATGGCGATAATCTTATTTCCCTTGATGAAATGTTGGCTGCTTATGAAGATCGAAAATCTAATCATGATGATAGTGAAATAGATCGTGAAGCAGTTATTCAATGTGTAGAAGATATATTGGGAATTGATATTCCTGACAAAATGACCACTGAAGAACGTTTTGATGCTTTTGATATTGATGATGATAGTTATATTGATTATGATGAATTTGTAGTTTCAGTAACAGCAACTGCTGAAGAAAAATTTAATCTTTTAGATGCAGATTTGGATTCTGAGGTTAGTAATGAAGAATTAACAGAAGCTTTGAATAACAAAAACGAAGTTCGAGAGACCTATAAGGAATGTCGTGAAGAACTGGAACTTGTAAATAACATCTAATTTACAAACTTATCAACAACAAGAAAACCATAGAATATATAAGTTCTATGGTTTTTTTTTAACTAGAATCATCAGTTGGACACGTTTTAGGCTTAGTGGCGCCGAATAAAAAGCCGTTCATAGTCATTCTATGTAAGGTTTTTTGCCGTCAAGTCAATGAGTCTAAAAAACGTGCAATCAAATGCGTAGGCAAACTCACTCAATGGATGAATACTAATCCTTCTGTAAGTTGTGGTTTTGAAGTACATAATCATAATTTTGAGCCGGTCAACTGAGGATCCTAGGTTCAAAAGCTCTAAATATCTTTGAGGAAAAATAACAACTGAAATGAACAATTATTTAGATAAATAAATTTTTTCTTCTTCACTGGAGAGTTGTTTCATACGAATAGTCATAAGCTGAATTGCATTTTCAGTATCCCCAGAAGCAGGAAGATATACATCAGTTGGAATTGAAGGAGTCAGGACAACAATACTCCAATTCCCATTTTGTTTACGGCAGCTCAATCCATCTGTGTAATTTTCAGAATGTCTATTCTGAAATGTTCTACAGAAGCTTCCATCCTTTTTTAAAAATGATTGCTGAAATTCTATACCATTGTTAGTTGAACCAGATGCAGCAGAATTTAACAAATAGGTAAATTGATCGTTGGTTGATATGAAATCATCTGATACCTTTTTGGGGCCTTCAATTTCCATTCCCATTGCAAAAGCAATAGCAAGAGATGCAGCTATACTGGCAGGCTGCCACCATGATTTGTTTGTTTGCATGTTTTCGGTACGTTTTTGCACAGTATCTATCGATATTACTTCAGCAGTTTCAGCTGTACTATGATCGTCTTGCAATAGCGCTAATATGTCTTCTGGCATAGGTGTGTTATCGATACTATTAAATGCTAAATCAATTTCAGCCATAAGTGCGTGGTGACGAGTTATTTTTTCTCTTAATGAAGCATCTTCTAGCAGAGCATTTTCCATAGTCTGAATATCATCTTTTCCTAGTTCACCATCCACGTAGGCCATGATCATTTCATTACTGATATTAGTCATTGTAACAGCCCCTCACCAAGCACTTTTTTAGCCAATGTTTTGCGAGCACGTGATAAGTTACTCATTACTGTACCTAAGGGGATATCGAGAATAGTAGCAGTTTCTTTATAGGAGTTTCCGTCAACCAAGACATGGTAAGCCACTAGATGTTGACGTTCTGGTAACTCATTCATCGCTTTTAATACCTTTTCAGTCATAATTTTTTGCTCAGTTATAACACGTCCATCCTCACCCTGTAGGCCATACTGATCATCAATATCAACAGTGATACCTCGGCGCTTTCGAGATCTTAATTCGTCAATCCATATATTTTTTGTTATAGCATACATCCAACTTTCCAGTTTACGGTTAGAATCAAAGGAAGCCTGTCTCTTAAGTGCTCGCTCCACTGCATTTTGTAATAAATCATCACCTTCACTAATAGTTCCCGCCAAAGAACAGGCGAACCTACGTAATTTAGGTAATATTTCAATTAGCTGGTCCCCGACTGAGGCCATTGATACTCCTTAACAGGTCTCATGCATACAGTGGTATTATCAAAGTAACCATAGTGTAATTACGATGAATTAGAGTATTTTATTCCATTGTCAGGAAAAAATTATAAAAAATGGAATATAATCTGTTCTATAGCGTATGATAAGTATATGTATTGGGGATTTTGTTGTCTATGTTAGTCCGTTTTAATATTTTTTTGATAGTGTTCACAGTCGTTAGTTCTTCTCAACTTTGTAGCATTCAAGCACAGGATAAAGTAGAGCGCCTGCATGAAAAGCATCTTCATAGAATTGAAGAGCGAGCTACAAACAGATTGGCAGAACGCGCTCAACATAAAGCCCAGCAAAAAGTATTACGTAATAGCCTTCATAAAACTGAAAAATTTGAAGCATCAACTGGACGTCTACAGCAACGTCATGGTAACAATCAATTTATTCCAAATAAAGAAGACAGTCTGCAAGCTAATGAACTAATCAGAGATATTAAACATTCGAAAAAAGATCCTGATAGACGTCGAAAAATGATTAATACCGTACGCAATGAATTTGCCCTAACTGTGCTGAATAAAAATGGAAAAGATATGGTGGTTCGTCATGGTGAAATTATTGCACTCAATATCTCAAAAAAGGGGAACTTAGTAGTAGAAAAATTAAAGCTTAATAAAATACGTTCTTTTAAGCTTACTACAATTGGTAGTACCGTTGATATATTTACAGTTGATGAGCAGTCTGATTTTGCCGTGATTATTGAGCAACTGAATCAGTACGATCCTGATGGTCATTATGAATACAATCAAGTTTATACAGCTAGCTCTGGCCAAGTTGAAAAAACTCTGCCCAGAAATGAAGATAATAAAATTGATGATAGTGAATTTACAGTCGGTCTTATTGATACTGGCGTAAATGAAAATCATATATCATTGAAAGATACAAAGGTTCATCAGGAAAATTTTGGCAGAGGTAAAACTGTAACACCTCGAAACCACGGTACTGCAATAAGCTCAATAATTGCTTCGCATGGTAGAGCAAATGTATTAGTAGCCGATGTATTTTCTGGTGCAACAGGTTTTGGTGATACCGAGGCAATAATAAGGGCACTGGACTGGTTAGCAGGTTCGGATATCGGTGTAATCAATATGAGCCTTGCAGGCCCCGATAATTTCATATTAAGGCACACTATCTCTTCTCTGACTTTAAAAGGACATATTATTGTAGCAGCTGTTGGGAATGAAGGCCCAGATGGATCAAAACGATTCCCAGCTGGATATGATCATGTTGTAGGTGTTACAGCAGTAGATGCAAAAAATAATATATATAATAAGGCCAATCAGGGTAGTTATGTAGACATAGCAGCACCAGGTGTAGATGTAATCGCATCAGCTATAAACGGTGAAAAAAAATATTCAGGTACTTCATTTGCTGCGCCTTTTGTGAGCGCATTACTTGCACACAGATACAGAAAGTCAGATTTTAAAAGTGCTCAAGAGATATTACAAAAAATAATGTCAAATTTAACTGATCTTGGTGATATTGGATATGATCCTGTTTTTGGTTTTGGCTTATTAGAGTCTAGAAAATTTTATAAAATGGAAATAGCAACAGATGTTATTGATTAATGAGGTGTTAATATCAATATTAAAATAAAACTATTTATTTGTTTAATAACTAGTCTTGTTAGCATAAAACACCTTGCTGTACCTAATGATGACGAATTATCAATGTCACTAACAATTGGTGCTGAATATAATAGCAATCTAACTGTTGAAGAACTGGATCTCAATGCCACAATTGGTGGCTCCTTAGTAAATATTGATTTGATTACCGATTATAGATTTCAGCTGACTGAAGAAAGTAGCTTGCAAATTGCATATGATTTTTCCCAAAGTCTGCATCGTGATTACTCTGAATATAACTATCAAAGCCATGGTTTTTCAACTAGTTTTGAAACCAAACTCGGTGATACAACAGCCTCTCTTGATTATAGTTATTATGATTCATCTCTTGATGATACGGGTCTTATTACTTTTGCAATGTTGACACCAGCTATTTATTTTATGATCAATGACGAGTTTTTAATAAGTGGAGAATATTCGCAATTTGAAAAAGACTTTGATGATTTAAAAGAGCGTGATGCAATAGCCAAAACAGGAAGTGTGTCTGCATTCTATTTTTTTAATGATGCAAAATCCTATATGAGAATTGCCATCAGGAATACTAACGAAGATGCTGATTCCAATCAACTGGATTATGAAGATTTTACGACCTCACTAAGTATAAAAACACCTGCAACATGGATTAAATCTGGAGCATTTTTTAAAGCATCATATAGTTTTTCTGATCGAGATTATGAGCATATAACACACTCGATTGGCGAAATTCGTACTGAACAAAAGAACTATTTTGTATCGACCTTTTCCATTCCAGTTAACGAAACAACCGATATTATTGCTGCTTTAGAAATGACTAATCGATCTTCAAATTTCCCTGTTGCTAACTATGATGAAAATCGCTTGATGTTATCAGTACAGTTTTCTTTATGACAGTGCTTTTTATGGTACTGACAAATTATTTAACCAAGCCCCATAACCCAAAAATAGACCAAGCGAAGAATATCAATTACAACCATTTGCAGCCAACTGTTGCACTAGCAAGTTGAATATAAGGTTCTTGACAGGTGGTGATATACCGTTTATTTTTCTTAGATGCTTATGCTCTCATGCTTTATAATGGATTAGCTCTATTGTTAGCTATTTTAGATTCTTTTTCATTAAAAACAACACCATCTAAACCTAAGTCTGATAACATTTTTAGATCAACATTATCACTCACATTAATTTTCTGGTATCCAAGCTTATGAAAATAATCCAGTATTGCATTCAGAAGATTTTTGCCAATGGCGTTATAAAAATCAACAATTGCGCTAACTATCATTATCTAGCTCAGAGCGCAAGATAGTAAATTCTATAGGTGCATCAATACCCACACTAGCCATCTGTCCTTCAATTTTATTAATCGAAATAGTTACACAGCCATCTGAACCAAAAATATCACCTATTTTGGTTTCGGGACTGAGTTTTGAATA
>JAAGZM010000076.1 GCA_024206355.1 Gammaproteobacteria bacterium
GAGAATAATGCGGATGAGTCTATCGCAATGATAGTCAATGCGCTGAATGCTCGGTTAGATGCTGCTAAATATGCATACATTGATACAGGAAAAATAAATACTGACGCAATAAAAACTGGATTCATTTACAACTCATCTACTGTGAAGGCTAACGGGAAATTTGCATTATTAACAACTGAAATTGATCCTCGATTTGAAGATAGTCGCCATCGCCCTGCACTAGCTCAAACATTTGAAATGACAAATACAGGAGCAAAATTTACGGTTATCGTTAATCATCTAAAATCTAAAGGTTCTTCATGTGAAACAAGTGGCGATCCTGATATGCATGACGGTCAAGGTAATTGTAATGTGACTCGAACAAAAGCCGTGCGCGCACTTGCTGACTGGATTGCAACTGATCCCACTTCAAGTGGCGATGAGGATTTTTTAATCATCGGCGATCTTAATGCATATACATTAGAAGATCCGCTAACTTCTCTTAAAAACTCAGGATATACGAATCTTTTAGAATCTAACAAAAATGCTTATTCGTACAATTATGATAATCAAATTGGTGCGCTTGATCACGCATTAGCTTCACCAAGCCTACTTTCACAAGTAAGAGAAACTATCGAGTGGCATATCAACTCAGATGAACCTAAACTATTTGACTATAATCTTGAGTATGGAAGAGACGCTAAGTTATTTGAACCAAACTCTCCCTATCGTTCATCGGATCATGATCCGATCATTGTAGGCTTAGATCTCAAAAAGTAGGATCAACTATTAATCTTTGGAAATTTTTGTATTAACAAACGATAATGTACAGGATTAAGTTAATTTATGAGGTATACTTCTGCCAATTAAAATAATTTGAAACAAGTTTGAAATAAATGCTGATAAAAATACCTGGAATTTCATTAGTTTTAACTACATTGGTGATCGCAGCTTGCTCTGCACCTGCAATCGTTCCTAACCAAATTGAAGACTTAACTTCTTCAGCCTACCAACCTGTTTCTGAATTTAGAATTCTTCCTTATGTACAGTTTCCAACTCAATCAGCAATGTCTATTCTTTGGTTCAGTGAATATCCTGCAACAGGAATATTAAGTTATCAAAAGCAAGGAAGTGCTTCTGCTATATCAATTGATTCATCATTTAAAAAAATTCCTGCACTTGCGTACTCTAAATGGGCAACAGACAAGTTTTTTAATGGACAAGCACCTGCAGCTCCCTATAAGCATAGAATTAGAATTGAAGATTTAGAACCAGGTACTGTTTATGAATACACAGTAAATCAAGGCAAAGAGTCATTCTCTTCAACTTTTAAAACAGCTCCTTCAGATAACTCTCCGATAAGAGTAATGATATATGGAGATAGTGAAACAGAACCGGAATCTACAGGGAAGCATAGCAATTGGAGACCATCTAACGCACAGTCACATTTAAAAGTAGAGAATGAAGGTAAAGGGGCTCGAAAATATATTCTCGATCAAACTCAAGGTTATAGTAATAACTTGAACGTAATTAAGTCTAGAAGTCCAGATCTTGTGATCATTGCAGGCGATCTTGTCCAATGTGGTGGAGAGCAACGTGATTGGGATGAGTTTTGGCGACAAAATAATAACTCGGATTTGAAACTAGCAAGCTCAGTTCCTATTATGCCTTCAATAGGCAATCATGAATATTATGCTGGTCCTAAACTTGGATATTCGACACAACCAGCATCAGAAAATGCAGTAAAAAAATATTTAACTTATTTCGAGTTACCATTAAATGATGCTCCTAAACAAAGACACGAAGGGCGTTACTATAGTTTCAAATACGGTCCAGCTACCTTTATCTCGATTGATGTGACTAATAACAGTCCTGATGATTCAAAACAGGATACAAGTTTTTATTTGAATGGCTCATATAATAAGAGAACAAATAAGTCTTTAAGAACCTTTTCTCCTGGTTTTTCTCCTAAGACAAGACAATACCGTTGGCTAAAACAAACCTTGGAAGAGGCTCAAGAAAATAGTACTTTCACTTTCGTTTCATTACATCATTCGCCTTATTCGAGTGGACCACACGGCAGACCAGCCGGAGATGGTAAAGGGTTAGACTTACAATCTGGCGTTCCAGTTAGAGCACTCACCTCATTGTTTATGCGTTACGGTGTTGATGCTGTACTGAGTGGCCATGATGAAATGTGGGAACGTTCACAAGTTTCAGGTGAAAAAATATTAGCCAATGGAGAGACAAAACCACATACAATTCAGTTTTATGATGTCGGTATTGGTGGCGATGGATTACGCCGGCCAGTCAGTGATGCAGTTAACCCATTCCAAAAATTTATTGTTAATGATGATGCTCCTGAAAATTGGGTCGATGGTGAGCTGATTGATGGAGGCAGACATTACGGCCATATGGAATTAGATATTAGTATTAATGAATCGAATGATTGGCAAGCAACACTAAAACCTATTTATGTTTTGCCTGTTAGAGATGGTAACAGTGTTTACAGTGACTATATCAGAAAATCATATGATGATGAGATTGTTATCATTAAACAAAAATAGAGTGAGCCACAAAGTTATGCCACGCATTTAATCCTAGGGTCCTAGGTTAAGTAAACTGTCACCGTAATTTGAAATCTCAAAAACAAATTACTGTCCAGTGCGAACCAACCTGAC
>JAAGZM010000636.1 GCA_024206355.1 Gammaproteobacteria bacterium
AAGATTAATAAATATACCTGTGTCGCTGATATTTTTAGTAACCAGAGTAATTACCCCTGTTTCTTGATGATTGAACTCTACATCAAGTTGTATTGGGAGTCTTGGTGCTTTTCTATCACTAATGCTCATATTGGTACTCGCATAAAAGATAAGACTATAATAACCTTAGAATTTTTATAATCAAATATTTTGTACAATATTTTAAAGATAGTTTAAGATGGAAAAATTGTTATCAATAAGGCTTAAACATGTCGAGAACGATTATTTATCCAGGGACCTTTGATCCGATCACCTTCGGTCATATGGATATTGTAAAAAGAGCGACGCGGTTATTTGATAACGTGATACTTGCAGTAGCTGGTGATAGCAGTAAAAATTCATTGTTTTGTTACGATGAAAGAATAGCGCTTTGCCGTGAAGTACTTTCCGATATTGATGGCATAGAAGTCGTTGGATTTAGAGGGCTACTTGCTAATTTTGCACAAGAAAAGAATGCCTGTGCTTTTCTTCGTGGTTTAAGAGCGGTTTCTGATTTTGAATTTGAATTTCAATTGGCTAATATGAATCGTCGACTTGCTCCTGAAATCGAAAGCTTATTTTTGACACCAGCGGAACAATATTCATTTATTTCATCAAGCCTTGTTAAAGAAGTTGCTTCCTTAGGCGGTGATATAACAGAATTTGTTCATCCAATCGTCGCTGTTGCGTTAAAAGATAAATTTCCTAGTTAATCTGCTTATCAGCCTGTAATTTTAATAACTGACTTTCTAGCATCTTTGGAGAAGATGTGTTTTTTGCTATTATTGAGTAAATTGCTGGTACTACAAATAAGGTTAATATCGTACCAAATAACACGCCACCAAAAATCACCGTGCCAATAACGATCCGACTTTCTGCGCCAGGACCAAATGAAAGAATTAAAGGTATTGAACTCATGATAGTTGTTGCAGCAGTCATAACAATAGGTCTTAACCTCTGTGTTGCTGCCGTTAAGATAGCTTCTTTAAATTCATAGCCGGCATCCCTCAACTGGTTTGTAAATTCAATTATGAGAATACCATTTTTAGCGGCAAGACCAATCAGCATCACCAAACCTATTTGAGAATAGACGTTGAGTGCCATGCCAAAAAAATGCAATCCAAGAAGTGCACCAGCTAATCCAAGTGGAACGGTGATAATAATAACGAGTGGATGGATGAAACTTTCGAATTGAGCAGCAAGCACTAAATAAACAATAGACAATGCTAGAGCAAAAGTGAAAAGCATCGATGTGCCTGACTCAATAAAAGCGAGAGACTGTCCCTTATAGTCAACGGTACTTGTAGCGGGTAACTGCTCACGGACAATTTGATTAAGATAAGTGAGCGCCTCAGCTATTGAATAATTATCTGCAAGGTTTGCAGAAATTGTAATTGAGCGGCGTCGATTGTAACGATTAAGTTGGCTAGAGTCGGCTTTTTCAACAACCTTGATAAGGTTAGACAGAGGAATAAGCTCACCACTTCTATCGGAACGAACATAGATATTGTTCATGTCTTGAGGTGATTGAAAATCAGATTCTATACCTTCAAGAACAACATTGTATTCTTCTCCTCGATCAACAAAAGTAGTGACTCTTCTTTGTCCTAGCATTGACTCTAAAGTGCGTCCAATATTGCTGACAGATACGCCAAGATCTGCTGCACGATTTAGATCAATTTCTACCATCAAGTGGGGTAGTGTTTCTTTATAGTCAGAATCTATTCTTACTAATCCAGGATTATTACTTGCTTCACTAATAATGACGTCTCGCCACTGTGCTAGCTCTTCGTATGAGTTCCCTCCAAGCACAAACTGAACTGGTCGTCCGAGTCCTCTTCCACCAAGCCCTCGAGACATCATACTAAAGACTCTAACATCTGGGATCTTTTGTAGTTCTTTAGTGACGTCGTCAAGAACCTCCCAAGTTGTTCTTTTACGACTTGTCCAGTCGGTAAGTTCAACTACACCTATGCCGGATGAATTGCCAAAGCCAGGTGTACGGACAATAACTTTTTTGAATTCACCAGAGTTATAAAAGGGCAACAATACTTTTTCAATCTTAGTAATATTTTTAGTATTACTTTCAAAGCTAGCACCTTCAGCGGCTTGCATAATTACAAAAAAACCACCTCTATCTTCTTTTGGTGTAAATTCTTGGGGCAATTTCGTAAATACTTTTATAGCTATGATAGAAACTGTCAGTACTATTAAGACGGCTATCCATGAGTAATTTAGTCCTGCTGATAGCGATTTTTTATAGAATCTTTCAATCTTTGAAAAATGTTGCTCTGCAAAATGTGAAATACCTTTGGTATTTTTGATCGGTTTAAGTAATTTTGAGCACATCATTGGTGTTAATGAAAGTGCTGCTAAACTTGAGAATGCGACAGCTGCTGAGATTGCAACTGCAAACTCAGTGAATAAGCGGCCAATATTTCCTTGAAGAAAAACAATGGGGACAAACACTGCGATGAGCACGAGGGTTGTGGCAATTACAGCGAAGGCTACTTCTCTTGCTCCGTTAAATGCTGCAAGGAGAGGTGGCTCACCTTTTTCGATTCTTCGATGAATATTTTCTAAAACAACGATTGAGTCATCTACAACTAGTCCAATAGCTAGGACCAGAGCTAGGAGAGTTAACAGATTAATCGTATATCCAAGAGACATTAACACCATAAATGATGCGATCAGTGATATAGGCACAGTGACGGCAGGAATAAGTGTAGCCCTGATATCACCAAGGAAAATAAAAATTATGATTAGTACCATACCCATAGCAATGAATAGTGTTCGGTAGACTTCATCAATAGCTCCTTGAATGAAGATAGAGCGATCCATACTTTCTCTGACCTCTGTTCCTTCTGGGAGTGTTGATTGAATTTTTCGGAACTCTTCTTTGGCCAGACGAATAACCTCGAGAGTATTGGCAGTTGATTGTTTAACAATGCCAATACCAACCATATCTTTGCCATTACCCCGAAATGTGGTTTCATCGTTTTCTGGACCTAATTCCACATTGGCAATTTCACTGAGTCTTACTAAATAGCCATCATCACCTTGCTTGATAACCAGTTTTGAAAAGGCTTCAGAAGTTTGATAAGCCCTCTGTACTCGAACAGTGAAATCACGGTCTGTTGACTCAATATTTCCTGCTGGTAGTTCGACATTTTCTGCACGTAGGACCTTTTCTATATCATTGGCGGTGACACTTCTTGCCGCCATTGCTTTTCTGTCGAGAAGAATTCGCATGGCATATTTTTGACCGCCGCCGATATAAACATTAGCCACACCATCAACCACTGAAAATCTATCAACTAGATAGCGGTTAGCATAATCTGTTAACTCTAGGGTATTCATAGCTGTTGAATAGAGCATAAACCACATAATGACGTCACCATCACTATCCGTTTTAAAGACCTCCGGTGGGTTTGCCTGCTCTGGAAGAAACCTTAACGCTCTTGAAATACGTTCCCTTACGTCATTTGATGCCGCATCTATATCTCGGTTGAGTTCAAAGGCAATTGATATGGATGATCTTCCTGCTCGTGAGCGAGAGGTAACATTTTTGATACCCGCAATACCTGAAATTCTATCTTCAAGCATCCGTGTTATCTTAGATTCAACAATGGCTGCAGAAGCGCCAGGGTAACTGGTATTAACGGAAACCACTGGGGGATTAATGTTTGGATACTCCCTAAGAGGTAATAGGGTGAAAGCAACAATGCCAAAGATAACCAATATTAAATTAATAACAGCAGCAAAGACGGGTCTTTTAACCGATAGATCAGAGATGATCATTGTTGAGAGCCGTCTTGTTGAACATTTAAAATATTAACCTTACTACCATCTTGAAGCCTTAACACTCCCTCGTAAACTATTTTGTCACCAACCGATATACCTTTTAATATTTCTACTTTCCCAGGTTTTCTACGTCCAATACTGACCTGAACTTTTGATACGCTATCGGAACCTTTGATTTTATAAATGAACTGCTTGGATTCGATAGGCAAAAGTGCAGTTTCTGGGACCATCATTGATGAACTTTGATTTTTAATAAGGGCAATCGTCAGTAACATCCCCGGTCTTAATTTCTTATCAGCATTATTTAACTCGGCTCTGATATTGACTGCTCGTGTTACGGTATCTATTCGAGAACTGATATTGGTAACAATGCCTTGAAAAGGATTATTTGGCCATGCAGATGAATTGGCCAAAATAGTTTGTCCCGTTGAAAGGCTTGACAAAAAAGTTTCCGGTACACTAAAATCAACTTTAATGATTTCAAGATCATCAAGAGTGGAAACTAATGTACCTGGAGATACTAACGAACCCGGTGATACTTTTCTAATACCAAGTACGCCGTCAAATGGAGCCCTAATAATA
>JAAGZM010000637.1 GCA_024206355.1 Gammaproteobacteria bacterium
AGTGGTAACATTAAACCAATTGATTGGTTTTCATAGTAAAGTGGCTTATAACAAGTTGCTGCACCGGACTCCGCAAGCTGTCACGATTTTTGCGGGGCAAAAATACGCGCCAACTTGCTACGCCGGTGAGCAAGGCGTTATATTTATAAGGAGGAATTGTGCTAAGAAAATTTATGGAAGGGTTCTCATGGAGTCTAGGTTTTTTTACTGTTGCCGCGGTTTCAGTTTATATTCTTGAAAACTACGAAGATTGGGGGAAGGTGGAAACAGAAAAAGTAGAACTAAAAGGATTTGAGCTTTTATCTATGAATGTGGACAGAGCGAATGACCAAATGATATTTGCCGGGCAATTCAAATCAAAAACAAATGAACAATTTGATAGATACTCCATTGAAATAGACCTATTTACAGAGGAAGGAAAATTTGTAAGTTCATGTGAGAGGTATGTAGATTCCGACGTAATCGAAGATAAAAAGAAATTCAATTACACCTTAAACTGCGAGGTGTATTCAGAGCCCAAGAGCATCACAAAAACGGAAGTTAAGCTCTACGGAAAAAATGAAGAATAAA
>JAAGZM010000638.1 GCA_024206355.1 Gammaproteobacteria bacterium
ATAGGATAGTAACTATTAGTATAGGATAGTAACTATTAGTATAGGATAGTAACTATTAGTATAGGATAGTAACTATTAGTATAGGATAGTATTAGTATAGGATAGTATAGGATAGTATAGGATAGTATTAGTATAGGATAGGATAGGATAGTATTAGTATAGGATAGGATAGTATTAGTATAGGATAGTATAGGATAGGATAGTATAGGATAGTATTAGTATAGGATAGTAACTATTAGTATAGGATAGTATAGGATAGTATTAGTATAGGATAGGATAGTAACTATTAGTATAGGATAATATTAGTATAGGATAGTATAGGATAGTATTAGTATAGGATAGTATAGGATAGTATAGGATAGGATAGTATTAGTAACTATTAGTATAGGATAGTATTAGTATAGGATAGTATTAGTATAGGATAGTATAGGATAGTATAGGATAGTATAGGATAGTAACTATTAGTATAGGATAGTAACTATTAGTATAGGATAGGATAGTATTAGTATAGGATAGTAACTAT
>JAAGZM010000639.1 GCA_024206355.1 Gammaproteobacteria bacterium
AAGCGTTATGATTCTTTGCAATGAATAGAACACGAAATCTAATCAGCTATAAAAACGCATCTGCCTTATTTGCACTTTGGATATTGCTACTGGGATCTGGGCTAGAGTGGGTTCAATGGACAGGCAATCTATTCGTTAATGATGGTAGCTATTGGCACAATCAATTGTCTCTCCTTGTTTTTCTTGCTTTCGTTGTAGCTCTATTACTTACGATTATCATTCGGTTTGTATTCCGTCGGGGAAGGCCTATGTTTTTTCTGTTTATGGCTTTGATCTGGTTTGGCAATTTTCGTCTTGCAATGCTCTGGTACGAAATGCCGGTACACATCTTTGTTACAATCCCATTCTGTTACTTTTCAACTATTTTTTTACTAAATGAGTATTACCGAAGCTTTGGCACTGTGGGAGATGAATCATAACAAGCGCAGTCAGTCGGATATTTTTTCCGCTCGTTCCTCGCTTCAAAAATACCGCTGCTGCGAGCGTTAGGAGCAGTATGAAATTACTTTTACCCATCTTATGTACTGCATTTTTGAAAACAGCAATTGCTGATGACTTAATTAGTACGATTTATTCTCCTAAATATATAGAAGTGACCATCCCAGAATCATGGTTTCCAACTGGG
>JAAGZM010000077.1 GCA_024206355.1 Gammaproteobacteria bacterium
AAATGCCTGAGAAAAAGCGCCTTCAGCAAATAGTCGTCGTAAAAAATTAGGTATTTTTTGGGCAAACAAAAATACATCTGCAGCTAAACTTGCGCCTAAAAGATTAGCAAAAACCACATCACGAACTAAACCAAGCACTCTAGACAACAAAGTCATGCTACTGACGATTGAACCAGACTTCAGTAAGTTAACGGAAGAAGAACTTTTTTTATTGTTATCTAGTTCTGTTTCAGATGATGATTTTTGCAGTTGCCCATCATCTGGTTGTTGCTCATTCATATAGGAATTTCTGCTCTTAAATAGCGTTATTATTGTAATCGTACTAGTATTGTACCTGAAATTTTATTAAATCCGCATAGTTAGTAGAAAAAGTAGAAAAAGCGTTGACAAGTCGCGTAAAAAACGGCATATTCTCGCACCTAATTTTATGAGTATTACTTAATCAGGAGAACACCTTGGCTAATTCAGCTTCCGCACGCAAACGTGCTCGTCAAGCCGAGACACACAGAAGATCAAACGCAAGCCGTCGTTCAATGATGCGTACCTATATGAAAAAGGTCGCAGCAGCAATTGAAGCTGGTGATAAAGAGCAGGCAACAGCCGCTTTAACAATAGCATCACCAATTATTGATCGTTCAGTGACTCGAGGACTTATTCACAAGAATAAAGCCGCTCGACATAAGTCACGCTTGAATGCTCAAATAAAAGCACTCTAAGCTTCGTCTTACAAAATATCTAAAACCGGTCTCTTTTGACCGGTTTTTTTGTGCCTGTCTTTTAATACCATGTCTTTTAATACCAGTTCTTCACTTCTCTAAGTACTTCGACTCTACGGCTGTCTGTGCCTAAGAACCAATTGCAGACACGCCATGAACCCATCCATGGGGGCTCGCGAATTCATCCCTGAATTCGATGGTCTGCTATTGGTTCTTAGGCACAGACACCCTGAATATTGTGCTTAACGATTAGACATTAAAAAAAGAGCATTGAACTTGGACTAATTAATTTAACTTAATCAAAATGTTCAGTTAAGACAAATCACTTTAGATACTTACCCGATACTAAATACTATAAATTGGATATAACCTAAGTCTGTTAAAAAGAAAACTCCTTCGAAAAGGGCTACTCGAGCGCAAGCAACCGAGCTTACGGCCAACCATATTACCTTTACTCGTGAGCAAGCTCCCCGAGATTACTCACGTTTAAAAATTATTAATAGATATCCGTTATTCTCAATAACAAATCGGAAAGTTCTTCCTAAAAGTTAAGCACTAAATTTTGGATGAAGAGGTAAATACCTCTGCAGCCAAGATTCGAGGTACCTAAAGAATTTACAGCAAAAACTGCTAGTTAGAAGATTCAGAGTCTTCTTTGAGTGTTTCGAGATATTCCATGATTTGGTTAACGACTTCGTCGGTTCCTGTACTTGAAATAGCTGATATTTTAGCTACTGGGCCGGTCCAATTTAGGGCGCTGATGATTTTTTGACTAAGTTCTTCGGTCTCTTCTGGTAGCAGTAAGTCTGTTTTGTTAAGGACTAGCCAGCAGTCTTTGTTGACTAGATCTTCTCCGTACTTTTTGACTTCATTGACGATAGTTTGTGCATTTTCAACAGGATCGCTGAGATCGGCTGGCATTAAATCTACGAGGTGTAATAAAAGCTTAGTTCTTGAGAGATGTTTTAGAAATCGAGTTCCTAAGCCTGCTCCTTCAGCTGCACCTTCAATGAGGCCTGGAATATCTGCAATTACAAAACTTTTGCCGCCTTCTAGACCAACAACGCCCAGGTTAGGAATCATAGTTGTGAATGGGTAGTCAGCGACTTTTGGTTTTGCCGATGATACCGATCGTATAAATGTCGATTTACCAGCGTTAGGTAAACCAAGTAGACCCACATCAGCTAGGACTCGAAGTTCTAACTTGATCCGACGATAGTCACCTTCTGTGCCTTCTGTAGTTTGGCGAGGGGTGCGATTAACTGAGCTTTTAAAGCGAACATTACCTAAACCGTGGAAACCGCCCTGTGCGATTAATAGCTCCATCCCTATATCAGTTACTTCACCGATAAGATCACCGCTATCCACATCAAAAGCACGAGTGCCACGAGGCACCTTGAGATACATATCATCGCCGCCAGCACCTGTTTGACAGCGCATGCGACCTTTTTGCCCCTGTTGGGCCTTGTAGGTACGAATATAGCGATAATCGACTAGCGTATTTAAATCATTGTCAGCAAGCAGGTAGATACTTCCACCGTCACCACCATCGCCACCATCAGGTCCACCACGAGGCACATATTTTTCACGACGAAAACTAAGACAACCATTACCACCGTTGCCTGCTATTGCTTTAATTATGACTTCATCTACAAAGCGCATACTATTTATCTCGTATATACGATAAAGCCCCGTCAATGACGAGGCTTTATGTAACTCTTGGAGCTGTCAGTTTTAGCTTACAGCTTCAATACTGACATACTTCCGATTTTTATTTCCTTTAACTTCAAACTTTACATGGCCAGTAGCCTTTGCAAAGATTGTGTGGTCACGACCTAGTCCTGCATTAACACCTGCGTGAAAACGTGTACCACGTTGACGAACAATAATGCTACCTGCGCTTACA
>JAAGZM010000640.1 GCA_024206355.1 Gammaproteobacteria bacterium
CCTATCCTATACTAACCTATACTATACTAATACTATACTATCCTATACTAATAGTTACTATCCTATACTAATACTATCCTATACTAATACTATCCTATACTAATACTATCCTATACTAATAGTTACTAATACTATCCTATACTAATACTATCCTATACTATCCTATACTAATAGTTACTATCCTATACTAATAATAGTTACTATCCTATACTAATACTATCCTATACTATCCTATACTATCCTATCCTATCCTATACTATCCTATCCTATACTAATACTATCCTATACTATCCTATCCTATACTAATAGTTACTATCCTATACTAATACTATCCTATCCTATACTATCCTATACTAATAGTTACTATCCTATACTAATACTATCCTATACTATCCTATCCTATACTAATACTATCCTATCCTATACTATCCTATACTATCCTACACTAGTAGTTACTAATAGTTACTATCCTATACTAATACTATCCTATACTATCCTGTAC
>JAAGZM010000641.1 GCA_024206355.1 Gammaproteobacteria bacterium
GATTTTGCCGCCCTTATCGGTATCGATTGGGCAGACCGTAAACATGATATTTGTGAAGTAAATTGCCAAACCAATACACAACATCTCTGCGTTATTTTATCTCAACCCAAGGCTATTAATGCATGGGCGAATGAATTAAAAAAAAAGTATAATGGGCAACTAATTGCTGTGGCCTGTGAATTAAAAAAAGGCCCTTTAATCTATGCGCTAAGTAAGTTTTCTCATCTGGTTTTATTTACAATTAATCCGTCGAGTGTTGCCAAGTATCGAAAAGCTTTTACCCATAGTGGTGCTAAAGATGATCCAACTGATGCCGCTATTCAAGTTGAAATGTTACAGCTTCATATGAGTAAGCTTAACTTCATCACACCTGACTCTGAAAGTGTTAGAAGCCTTGCTCAACTGGTTGAGTACCGCAGAAAGCTTGTTCAAGACAGAGTCGATTTAACTAATAGAATTACCACTACGTTAAAAAACTATTATCCACATGTACTTGACTGGTTTAAAGAAAAAGATACCATGATATTCTGTGATTTTCTTTTACGTTGGCCTTCACTTGAACAAGCTAAACGCGTCAGAAAACAAACACTCGTTGATTTTTTCAACCAACATAATTCCCGTTATCAAGCAGTCAATGAAAAACGTATCAACAATATAAAAGCAGCTGAGTCGCTAACGAACGACAAAGCTATTATCGCCCCAAACAAACTACTTGTAGAATGTCTTATCGAGCAACTTAAACATTTAATGTCAGCAATAGAGCGTTTTGATGCTGAGATCAAGGCAATTTATAAGTCACATAAAGATAGATTTATCTTCGACAGTTTACCGGGTGCTGGGCCGCAAATTGCTCCACGTTTGTTAGCAGCGATGGGCTCTAATCGTGACCGTTATAACTCCTGTGAAGAAGTACAAAAGTATGCAGGTATTGCTCCGGTAACTGAACGAAGCGGTAAAAAAGAATGGATACATTGGCGATACTCATGCACTAAGTTTTTAAGGCAAACATTTGTCGAGTGGGCAGGATTATCGGTGCGTTACTCCTTTTGGGCCAGAGCTTATTACAGGCAACAAGAAAGCAAAGGGAAACCACATAATACTATTATCAGAGCGTTAGCTTTTAAGTGGATAAGGATCTTATATCGATGTTGGAAATCGAATACGGCATATGATGAAACAACATACCTTGAAGCATTGAAAAGAAAGGGCTCTCCATTATTAAAATATGCGGTGGAAAGTAAGTTTTAAAGCTTGCGGTCCACCTCAGGGCGTGTTGTTA
>JAAGZM010000642.1 GCA_024206355.1 Gammaproteobacteria bacterium
AATCTATTGAGAAAATACCTAGGCATCGTCTTGCTCTGTACTCTAATCTCTGGAAACACACTGATTTATCATTGCAATCTCTGCTAAACTACAGCAACCAATGCATATGGGAATTAGACACTTTAATTTCTGTTTGTGAAGCGTGTGAGGAGACTGAGAGCACAGAAGTAATAAAGTATATGAAAGAATTGCAAGAGTCAGTCCGAGAATACATTCGAGCACTGTATAACTAAAATAGGGGTACTATTATGAAACAACTTGTGTATAATGCAATTCAAACGCCAGATGGCACTATCTTGGTCTCTCGTTTTCGTCATGATTACCAGACACACAAGGATGCTAACGGATATATGTACATGGTGGATGGAGGCAATGATTATTTGCGCAGGAATACAGCACCCCTGGGATTTGAGTACAAAGAATTGTCATTATATGAAGATGATTCTATTGCTGACATTCGAGAAGTATTTGCGTGGCGCACTAAAAGCCTTACTTATGGTTTCTTAAAGGATGATTATATTTTCTTAAAGGACATGAAAACAGAGCACATTGAAGCTATTTGCTCACAAGCACAATACAAACAGTGGCATTCGTTAATGTCGCGTGAATTACTGTA
>JAAGZM010000643.1 GCA_024206355.1 Gammaproteobacteria bacterium
CTCAATGTCCGAACTGGAATACAACACACCCCAATCTAAGACCTCACTAAAAGCATTTTAAGAGCATACAACACACAAGCCTAATGATTAAGTGCGCTCACAGTAATGTATGCTTATATTGATTCTGAAGAGGTATTAGTTATGTATATTGCATATGTTACTGGTCGGCATTGAGCGAATCATCAGCTTATCGCGTTTCGCCAATAGCTAAAGCTATTGTCTACGCTAGCTGAGATTCACCCTGAGCCTACCCGATGAGGGGGAGGAGGAGAGGTGTTACAGAAAAAGTATATGAAGCAACTCTACATACATCTTTGATACAAGCGTGTGTCTCGGATATATATATTATTGTTATATACCCGAACCGATATAACAAAACCGCCAAAAAGGGTCAAAAAGGGTCAAAATAGGTCAAAAAGGGTCAAAATGGATAACTCATACCTCTTTATTAGTATATACGCCAAACTATATAACAAATAGTGAAAAGTTTCCTGTATGTTTATTGATCAAATCTCTTGCACCCCATTATTTATAAGGCTTACAGAGGTTTCCTGCTTGGTTGTAACTGGAAACCTTTTGGAAACCTTTACCACTGGTATGTAAACAATGTAAAGTAATATGTTGACCGCATACATCTTGTTATGTATCATTCTCATACAAGTAAGCAAAAGGAGTAATAAACAATGTCAAACAACTTACCGCCAGCAAATCGGAAGGCATATGAAATTCATAAGAAACAGTTAGAGGCTGCTTATGAGGATGAGTGTAGGGCTCGTAATTCTAGGCGCAAGCTACAGCAGCAAAGCAAGGCTATATATGAGACAGGTATACCACCTCAGAAGAAGCCCAAGAGTAACAATGCAGTATCTGATTATGTTCATGTATCTCAACAAAACATGGAAGATGCAGTTAAGGCTCAGTTAGATTCGGTTATAGGTGGCAAGGAGGTTTTAACACCTACTGAGGCACTTGTGATTGCAGCAGATAACGACCCGACCATTCAAGATAGTAAGTCGTGGGCAGGAACTGCATACAGATACCACTTTGATAACTTCTATAAGGTATGGTACTCACAGGGAGTTAAGGAGCACATAGTATTAGAGATTATGGATAGCTCCACAGGGTCACTAATGAAAGGGTGTACTAACAATCCTGATGTTCGTATCGGCAAGAAGTTAGAGGCTATAGAATCAACTATTAACATTAAGAAAGATTCTATTAAGCATGAGCACTTATCAAGATGTTACGAGGCTCAACAAGAGCAAATAACAAACATGCAGTCACGAATAGCATCACTTGAAGCAAGCAACAAAGCAGTGGTTAACACCTTGGTAACTAAGAAGCTAACTACACTTCAACAGCACATTGTAGATACCTATTTAGCAGACCCCTCTCAAACACACTTAGAAGTTGCAAGCGTATGTAGCACCACTAAAGGGAGCGTAAGCAAGGCACTTAAAAAAGCAGGAGTAACAAAATAATGAACAGTCCAATAGAATTAATGAGCCAGAAAGAGAAAGACGTACTACTTCATCAGCTAGCATTCACAGTAAACACATTGCAAGCAGGGTATGTAGACCTAAATGACAGGGTTAATGTCATAGAGGCATTACTTAAGGACTCTCTCGATAAACTACCTGCATGGCAACAGCATGCGATATCTTTGTATGTTACTGGTTCATCTGTTAACAGTATTGCAGCTACGGTAGGAAAGTCTAGGCAGTCAGTATCAAAACTAATCAATAAGCCTGAAATCAAAGCAGCAATCGAAGCACAACTAAAAGGAGTTAAGTAACATGAATGTAGGTGAATTTATGAAGTTAGACCCTCAAGAGTTAAAGGCTATTAAGAATAAGCACTCAGCACACTTCAGGGGTGTTAAGGAATATTCAGATATGTTTCCTTACTTAACTAATCAGGAAGCAATGGAGTTAACTCAGCAGCTCCAAGAGATACCTAAAGGGCATCGTAGTAGAGGTAGAGTAGTTGGTTATTACTCAAACATAAACGAACAAAGAAAATTAACAGAGATAAGA
>JAAGZM010000644.1 GCA_024206355.1 Gammaproteobacteria bacterium
ACTAAATGGCTGCTCTGACAGATCAAGATAAATTCAAGATAAAGCTCGCACATGCGATTACTCGAACAGGTACAGACACATCACGAATGTTCTTTACTGAATTTTTAGGATGTGAAATCTGCTTGGCGTATGAATATGACGATAGTGAAATATTCTGGCAGATTATCGACGTAGATACAGGTCACATACAATTGCTCGATAAAATTTTACATGAGCATTATAGTGATGAGATATGCGATTTGATTAACCGAGACATAGAAGAAAGAAAGGAGGATATGGGATGAATAAATTAATGGAAATACAGCGTGAGCTTGTTGTAACAAAGGCACAGTTCAACAGCTTCGGAAATTACTCGTATAGATCAAGTGAAGACATTCTATTAGCGTTGAAGCCGCTCTTAGTTAAATACGAGTGTATATTAACAGTTTCTGATAAGCTGCATGTCATTGATGGGTATGTTTATATAGAGGCTACTGCCACACTTCAATGCGACAGAAGAATATATGTTGCGTCATCATTTGCTAGAGATGCTATAGAGCAAAAAGGAATGAATGGCGCACAAGTGACAAACTCAGCATCATCATTTGCCAAAAAACAGGCACTA
>JAAGZM010000078.1 GCA_024206355.1 Gammaproteobacteria bacterium
CCAACATATATGTAGAAATATATCATAGCCTGAAATACTTGAATAATGTGATTATATAATACCAATGTATTGAAAATTAAAATCAATTACAACCAAGTTAATAATAAATTATAACAAATGGAATATTAAATTATGAGCTCAACAATTATTCAAAAAATTATTTATCCTTCCGACATCTCAAACTTCAGCGCAAATAATATTAAGAATGCTGTAATAAGAGATTCATTACTTAGTACCATTGAAATGAAATTTGAGGGCAAAGCCAAAATTGTTATCGTAAGTGGCAATAAAGGTATGGGTAAATCAGTATTATTAAATCAATTTCTTAAAAGAAATAAAAACAAATGTATTGCATTGTTTATAGATGTCATTAACAAGCAATCATATTGTGAAGACAATATAATTACGGATCTTTATAGGCAGACTAGTTTTTATGTAAATGGAGTTGAACCAAACCTTACTGAGCATGTAGGAAAAAAGCAACTCAACGAAAAATTATACCTACTTGATATATATTTGAAAAAAAACCATAAGAATATTTATTTTCTAATAGATGGCTTAGATGAGGTCCCACAGTCAGACCAATATATAGTAAAGAATATTATAACTCACATTCCGCACCAAATACTCATAGAAAAATCATTCTTGTGCGAGATAGATCACAGGATTATCAGAAATAGATCAAACCACTTATAGTCAATCGATCAAAGCAAGTAAGTTGTTTTTCTGAAATAATCAGGTCACTTCAGACGATTGAATATTTGAGTTATGGCTGCGCAGGTTGATTTTGAAAAATTAGAGTTACAACCCATTGATCACCTCGGACTCGTCGCCGGTTTGATCAAACGATACGATCTCGTTAGATTGATCGATCAACACCTCCCCGTCAGTCGTGAAAAAGGAAGCATTGTTAGTCACGGTCAACGGGTTGCCGCGATGATCATCAATGGTTTAGGATTTACCGCTAAACCGTTATATTTATCCCCCAAGTTTTTTGAAAGTAAGCCAGTTTCCCGCTTACTCGGTAACGGCATTGAAGCCAAGCATCTTAATGATGATGCTTTAGGGCGCACTTTAGATGCCATCTCCGAATTCGGTTGTACATCATTATTTTCAGCGCTTGCTTTTTTGATAGGATCTAAAGCAAATTTATTGGGTCAGTCAGCCAAACTCGATACCACCAGCCTCAAATTGTTTGGCGAATATTATGAGGTCGATGAAAAAGACGGTAAAAAACCGCCTCAGCCTGCACTAGGGTATTCCAAAGATCACCGTAGCGATCTTAAACAACTGGTGATGTCATTAATGGTAAGCGGTCCAAGTAGTATCCCTTTATGGTTTGAAGGATTAGATGGGAATAGCCAAGATAAAAAAAGTTTTCATGAAACCATTGAGCGCGTCAGAGCCTTCCAACAATCATTAAAAAGTAGCGCCTCGTTTTTGTGGGTCGCCGATTCAGCGCTTTATCATCAAGGGAAACTCAAGAATACTACTATCCGTTTTTTAACCCGAATACCAGCAACCCTTAAAAAAGTTAAGCAATACTATCAACAAGATAAAGAGGATTTTACTTGGGAAGATCTAACTCCAGGTTATCAAAGTTGCTGGGTGGATTCTAACGAGCCTAAAAAGGAACGCTGGCTACTCATTCATTCTGAGCAAGCCGCCAAAAAACAAAATCAAACATTATTAAGACGAATAGCTAGGGCTCTAAAACAAGCTGAAACGGAGGCAAAGAAACAAAAAGCAATCCATTTTGCTTGTGAGCAAGACGCAAACAAAGCTGCTGCACGATTTGAAAAGACATTAAAATATCATCAGCTGACTCAAACCATCACCCCCATTTATAAGCATGATAAACAAGGTCGTCCAAAGCGAGGAGAAAAAGCCAGATTGAATTATTATCAACTTAGCTTATCGCTCGAAAAGAGCGATGTAAAATGCAAACCTTATGAAAATAAAGTCGGGCGTTTCATTTTGGGCACCAACGACATCCAAGCGGATCTCACTGCCGAGCAAATGCTCACCACTTATAAAGAAGAGCAAGATGTCGAGCGTGGGTTTCGCTTCATCAAAGATCCTTGTTTTCAGTTAAACAAAGTATTCTTAAAAAAGCCCGAGCGGATAGAAGCTTTAATGATGGTAATGACACTGTGCTTAATGATCTACAATCTCGGTCAACATCAAATAAGAGAGCAGCTCAAGATTGAAAAACAAACACTGCCCAATCAAAAAGGGAAGGAAGTAACTAATCCCACATTACGCTGGATCTTTCAGATGATGCACTCCATTACCGTAGCACGTTATTCAGAGCAAGCGCCGCAAACGATGGGGCTAAATGACAACAAACGAAAAATCATTCGCTTGTTTGGTAATGAAGCTTTAAGGATTTATGATTTAAAAAGCTAATTGATTTTGACTTATTGAGAATGCCGGCACGGTAGCATGGTGTGCGCCTGAGAGAAAAATCTAAGCTCATATATTGAGAAAAATATGCTTAGGCTGCAGATTTAAGAGGCATTGTTTGTAAGAGTAAAACTTGGTGCGGAATGTGAG
>JAAGZM010000645.1 GCA_024206355.1 Gammaproteobacteria bacterium
CTGAACGGTATTGTGGTAAATCACTGCGCGACCAAAAACGTGGCGATAATATTCCCGATGTAAAAGTTGTTTGTATAGGGTAAATATTCATTATCTAAGTCTAGCCCCTATTAGAATGTTAGAGCGCATGACTTTTGTGCGCCCGGTCATACCATCGCTTGCTGCTGCTTCGTCAACTAAGATTTTATACTCGTTAAGTAAATCTAACTTTAATTGCCTATTTGCTGATACAGGGATAGCTAGCCTTGAACCTAAGTTAGCAGCTAAAGCAGTTATAAATGAATCAGTAAAGCGGTTTGGATCTTCTACCTTTTCAATGTACTTAACCCATACTTGTTCTTTAGTGTTAGCGCTAATATATTCGCCTTCTTGCTGCCACTGTAAACCGTTATGAGTATAACGAGTGTTTGTGTTGCCTCGCTTATTGTTCCACACTTCAATAATACGTGAGCAATCGTCAGGCACTTTAAAAGATGCTTGAAAACCAAAAGCAGGTTCAACAGTAGCAGACTCGGCAACTTCAATTCGCTTGGTTGCAAAATTCCAGTCGACGGCCTCTAAAACAAAACCCAAAGCATAAGGATAATGCAAGCGACACAAATCAGCGCCGGTTGAGTTTTCTAACGGATCAATAACAAAGTCACCGCCAACAAGGTTGAGCGCTAAATTCCAAATGTCAACGGTACTAGCCATTTATCAATCCTCTTTCTTTGCTTTTGCTTTAGCTCTGGCTTTCTTTTTAGGTAAAAAAGCCTCGATAGCTTCAATCTTAATCTTTAAAGTTAAGCTGATTTCTTTGGCGTCTTTGCCTGCCTCATTTAGTTTTTTAATCTGGTTTTGGTCAAGCTTGTTGACGCCTGTTTTAAAGCCGTC
>JAAGZM010000646.1 GCA_024206355.1 Gammaproteobacteria bacterium
ACTCCTGCCAAATACCCTGGAGCAACAATAATAGTTGCAGTGCTCAGTTCCATTCGAGACTTAATGTCCTCATTTGCTTGCATAAAAGTCTTAGAGCCAATGCTTAAGTCACGCCCTGAGAGGTAAAAATCATAAATGATGACAAAGAGGAGCATGGGAATGCTATATAGACCGATCAAGCCTGAAAGATCAGCCTTAAAATATCCGAATACAAACAGCACAATAATCACCAGTGAAAGAAATGTACCTAGCGCGTAAAGCTGACCACCGAATTTTTTTAATTCTTCAATAATTCCCGCGAAGGTCAACAAACCCAAAACGCCAATATATAGATAACCCCACCAAGGCACCATCTTAAACCTCCATACTCTTTTGCTCGTTAAAGCTACTCTGATTATTTGCCATCATCATCCCGCTGATCTCTTTCACCAACTTAGCAGCAACCATAGCTGTCATGTTATTGATATCGTTAACCTGATTATACTCCACAATATCAGCACCGATAATGGTAACATTAATTTTTTGAATAATGCCGATTCAGTGGCCAACTTCAATTTCCATGCTGACTTATATTTCTAATCAATTAATAAATATTTACAAACTATTCTATCAGACAAGCAACAGTCAATGGGTGGAAATGTGCTATCTTATTTATTATTGATTGTTGTAAGGAGGATAAATATGAAATTAACCAATTGGATTTATTCTATCTTAGTAATCCTCTTACAGACAGGATGCCAAACTACATCAGTTACTATTATTGATCCTACACCGTTATTTCATGACAACCTATTTCCAGGCTATCAAGATTTTTACATTGAAACTGCTGAGGATGTATTTTTCATTAACCAATCTATGAAAAATTTTGTTGATGAAAAAGTTAATCGCAATAAAGATTCAGATATACAAATAAATGCCTTAGCTAATGCAATTTTTGACCATTCTGATTTTAATCTCTTATATAAAAATGATGCCAATACTGTTGCTGAAGAAACATTCAGCAATCATGCTGCTAACTGCCTTTCTCTTACAATTATGACATTTGCCCTTGCAGACTATGCTAATTTTGCTGTTAATTTCCAGCAAGTCGATACACCTGAACTATGGGTAAGACGAGAGGGTAATAACTTATTAAATCGGCATGTTAATTTACGTCTTTATAAAAAAACAAAATCGAATGTTATTTTATTAAATAAAGAGAGCTATCTGTTAGATTTTGATCGTCGCGCTCAATCTATGCACCTACCAGCCAAGAAAATAGACAAAAAACGCGTGCTAGCAATGTTTTATAACAATAAGGCAGCAGATGCGTTGATTAAAGAAAAATATTCTCAAGCTTATGCTTATTTCCGATCAGCTATAACTGTAGATCCCCTATTCATTGAGGCTTGGTCAAATTTCGGTACATTATATAGAAGAACTGGACACATAAAATTGGCAGAAGAAAGTTATCTGATTGCGCTGTCAATTAACAAAACTGATTCAACAACTCTAGAAAATATGGCTTATATTTACACAGTTACAGGTAGGGAAGATAAAGCTGCAAATATCCGAAAGGAAATTTTAGCTCGAAGAATAAATAATCCTTTCTATTATTTTATGCTTGGAGAAACCTCCTATGATAAACAAGACTGGAAACAAGCAGTTAAGCACTATAAAAAAGCAATCAGGCTCAATAAAAAACAACATAATTTTTACTTTGCTTTAGCTAGAGTATACTTTAAAAGCGGCAACGTGAAAAAAAGCAAGAAGTACATGGCACTGGCAAAAAGATACAGTCATATGGAAGATCTGCAATTACTTTATCAAGGTAAGCTTGACTGGCTAGAAAATATTTAGTCTCTAACTACATTCATTAACTGCTATGGTCAATGGTAATTAGCCATTGTCCATCTATTTTTTTCCAAAACAAAGTATAAAAACCCGATAAAATATCTTCTGTTCTTGTTAAACGCCATTTGCCAAGAACAAAAGCCGTATTTTGATTTATCTCTACTTGTAATACATCAAAATGTAACTTACCCATTGCAGCTTTATCTGGGTATGACTTTTTATAATTTTCTAAAGTGGTATGCCAGCCATATTTAATACCGTTTTTGCCAATAAATTTCAACTTGTCAGATTTCCAATAGGGTTGCATAAAGGCTTCCAAGTTAGCCTCATTCCATGCGACTTCTTGCTTTTGCATAATTGAAAGTATTTGATCTTTTTCTGAAGCAGAAATATTGAACGAATAAAGAAATATTATCAGAATCATCCAGTATGGTTTCATAGTACTTATTCCTTGATCCTTATAAAGCAATTAGCCTACACAGAAATATTAATAACAGTTTTTCACCATATTAACCATTATTAATTCAACATCCTTTTAAAACCATCTAACCTAAGCTACCTATTCTAAATAAATTTTACGATTGATTAATCGCCTTTCTTAAAAAACCATCAGATTTTAATAATAACTTTTCAGATGTCTGTACATCAAAGTTAGTCAATAACATCAAAATTGCTAACTTAACCTGCATATTTGCTTTTGATAGCGCTGATTCCGC
>JAAGZM010000647.1 GCA_024206355.1 Gammaproteobacteria bacterium
GATGAGTTAGCCGCAAAGCCGTATTGCTCATTGTTGCTGAAAAGATTGTTATCGCTACTATATAAAGTTGGGTCTGACGGGATCATATAGTTAAACGTATCAGCACCGGTGGTTAACTGACATGCTAAATTAAAACTGAAGCCAGGTTTTTCAAAGGCTTTTTTAAATATCCCCGGGCAAATATTAGTCATTAGGGATCAGCATAGGTGATAGTTTCAATTATATACTCGTCCCCGTTTGCGTCGATAATCTTAGCTGTTGCGGCGGTTTTGAGTGTATGGGTAGTATCGCTTGTGTCTTTGAAATCTATGTCGGCTGTGTCATCATAAGTTAAAATTTCAAGTGTCAGGGGTGCCACTAGGCCACTTGATGAAGATGAGTCGTCTTGTATCAGGCTTGCGGTTGATTTTGTTTCACCTGTTATTGATGCTCTTTCACCCGCATCCCCTATGCCACCCTTAGTATTTAAAATAATGTTTTGCTTAGCGATCCGTCTTATATCATCTGAATAAGAGTGCATTAAAAAGTAACTGCAAAAGGATCAGCCTGAATCCCAAGATTAGGAGTCGCGGTTTGTGTTGCTGTTTGCTCACCCCTGCTTATGTCCTCAATGTCTGGGGTAATAATATCGCCTGTGTTATATAAATCTAAATCC
>JAAGZM010000648.1 GCA_024206355.1 Gammaproteobacteria bacterium
GTTTACTTAATCCTTGACCTATACTTCCCTTACACCCTCCCTGCGTTTCAATTTGATATGGAGGGTCTGTCATTATTAGGTCAACGCTATTTTTTTCTGTTAGCTTTTCAACGTCATCAATCATTGTTGAATCACCACACATTAATCTGTGATTGCCTAACACCCAAACATCGCCACGCCTTGCTGTTGGTTCTTCTGGTAACTCTGGCACCGCATCTTCATCGGTCAAGCCTTCTGTGATTTCTTCTTGCATTAAATCGGCAAGCTCATCAGGATCAAAACCCGTTAAACTTAAATCAAATTCTAAATCTTTAAGGTCTGCAATTTCCAACGCTAACAACTCGTCATCCCATCCAGCATTCAAGGCCATTTTATTATCAGCCAGGATGTAGGCTTTCTTTTGTGCCTCGCTTAGGTGTGAAGCCTCAACGGTTGGAACTTCTTCAATACCCAACTTCTGAGCCGCCATGATGCGACCGTGCCCAGCTATGATTCCATTGTCCCCATCTGTGATGACAGGGTTAATAAAA
>JAAGZM010000649.1 GCA_024206355.1 Gammaproteobacteria bacterium
CTGAGCGTTGCAGACAAAAAGTGGAATAACACTAAAGAACGCTTGGATAGAATAATTTCTGATTATTTCAATGATGATGTACCTCAGGGATTTGAGGTGCATTCAAATGAGCTTCTATCGCCAAATGGCGAAGGCCCTTTTGATGGGCATCCGATTCAGGATAGATTACAACTTGTTCGAGATTTACTTGGCTTAATTGATGAGCTTGGCCATCACGTCCATTTCTTCGCATTAGAGAAAGAATCCTTGGTGAATGCGGAATGCGCGTTTGACACCGTATATGACAGCAATCACCCATACTTACTGTCTTTTGACTATCTAATTACTTATATGAACTGGCACGTTAAAGAGAATCTCGGTCAGTCAGCTCGCGGTATGATTGTTCTGGACGAAAAAGAAGAGCATCACGAAAGTGTTGAAGCAATTATCCAAAATAGGCGATTTGAAGTCCCAAACAACCAAAAAGTGAAATGGATAGTAGAGTTTAGTTACCCGATTGACTCAAGAAAAAACCCAATGATCCAACTTTCCGATCTGGTGGCATTGTGTATCCGAAGATTTTTGGAAATTGAAAAAGGCTACAAACCGAATATGCTAGATATTGTCAATATTTTTTATGTAGAATGCTTCAATACAATCGATAAGCGCGTGAAAGGTAGGAGGCTTGTAGAGCGGAACGGAAGAAATCTTAATCATCTCAATGAGCATTTGACGAATGTCCAATGTAAACCTAGAACCCAATGGCGCAGAGCATATGGTGTACAACGCAACTAACAAAGCGCTGCTGTCGGACAAATTTTCCGCTGCGCTCCAAATTTGCCGCAGAGCGCGGCGTTA
>JAAGZM010000650.1 GCA_024206355.1 Gammaproteobacteria bacterium
AGTTAGAAATCATAAAACTCTCAAAGATATCAAAATATTATGTGTAGATGACGAATTGGCTGTGCATCGTAAATATTCGCACGTATTGATTTTGTTGAAGTTTTCCCTGACTATATAGTCTTATTTGATGCATATATTTATCAAAAACTGCCGCAATTGGTTCTTTCAAAGACTTAATATAATCGCTAATCTAACTGCTGAGAACATAGCACTTCGTCACCAATTAGTTGTACTCAACCGGCGGCAAAAACATCCAGTATTGAAGGATCGTGATCGACTATTCTGTGTATTATTGTCACGGATCTGGTCAGATTGGAGAAACACCATCAAAATAGTTCAACCAGACACTGTTGTTCGTTGGCATAAACAATCATTTAAGACATATTGGTGGAGAAAATCTCAACGTGGCAAGCAGGGAAGGCCTTCGATAGATCTTGAGATTAAGAAACTTGTAATCAAAATGGCTAATGCTAATCCACTATGGTGAGCTCCAAGGATCAATAGAGAGTTACTCAAACTTGGCGTGCTTTCATCAACAATTATATGAAGGATATGATGGCTGTAGACTTTCTTGTTGTGCCTACTATTCGATTTATAGTGCTGTATATTTTTATTATTCTCAGTCATGCCAGACGTGAAGTTGTCACTTTAACGTGACTGTTGACAACGTGACTATAAATCCTACTGCCAAATGGACTGCAAGACAGATTGTTGAAGCATTTACTTGGGATACAGCACCAAATATCTCCTTAGAGATCAAGATAGTATTTTTGGAAAAACATTTCGACAAGGTGTTCAATCTATGAGAATAGAAGAAGTGCTAACAGCCTTTCGCAGTCCTTGGCAAAACGCCTTAGTAGAACGACTTAATGGTAGTATTCTCCGTGAATGTGCCGATCACATCATTGTGTTAGGTGAGAACCATCTTCGAAGAATACATAAATCATATTTTGATTATTATCACAATGATAGGACTCACTTTGGTCTTGAGAAAGAACCTCCTATTGAACGTCCAATCTCGAATCAAAGATCATCGTCTGCTCAGCTACTTGAGTTACCACGTTTAGGTGGACTTCATCACCGATATGAATGGAAAGAAGCTGCATGAAATCAGCACGATCTATTATATGCGAGGGACAATGGTTATTTGCTCTATTTTCTTGCTA
>JAAGZM010000651.1 GCA_024206355.1 Gammaproteobacteria bacterium
ATAACGCTCACATCAGCGGCCGGAGCAAGCGCAGCTTGCGGAGGTCCGACTGCATGTGTTTGTTATGCTTTATTTCGCATAAAATGACTCAACCAAAACAACAGCAAAGATACGACGAACATTGCTGGCAACACGTAGAAAAATATGTAAGGAGCATTTTCGACTCTTTGTTCTTCATGCAAGTATGGAAACGTCAAGCTCTTGTACGCTAGAAGAAATATTGCAAAGTGTGCTGCGGTGCTAATTATTGAAAATGAAAGAAACTTAACTATATTTTTCAACTTCATATCTTAAAGAACCTCCCAAAACCAAATTTCTTTGCATTTATTCAGGTCTGAAATCACACCAAAGAACTCATATATTGATCTCATAAACATTCCTTGCCCAGTAATTTCGTCCTTGTTCCATAGATCTATATGATCTCCACTCCTTGCTTCGAATCTCTCCTTTCCTCGCTGCCAATAATCTTTGAAAAAGATAACGCCCGTTTTTCCTTTAATTTCTGTTTGAAATGAACCAGGGGCTACTTTTTTCATTTGTGAGAACCCTGGGGGTAAATTCTTATTCAATGCATGAGCAAGCTCTTCAGCGAGTAATATATGTTTCTTTCCTGAATGTGACCAACATTTTTTCGCCATAAATGTATTGGTGTCCATACCTGATTTTATAAAACAATCGCTTAACATAATCGCACAATAATTAGAAAAAGGCTGGTTACTTCCTGTTTGCTTATTCGTACAGATTTTCTTTATTTTGTCCTTATCTGGAAAGTTTTTCCAAAGATCTTTAAAACTAATCAATTTTTAATCCTCTATTTCGATTTATTAGAAGCATAACGCTAAGCATAAGCGGCCCAGCTTTGCTGGGTCCGCTTGATGCACTTGTTAAATTGCGACGCACGTTCAAGGTGGCTTGGAAATTGGCCGAGGCCCCCAATTTGACTCGGTGAGGACGGTCGCATCATTTGTCGATTTCGATTCATTTTCTTACGGCCTCCCTTCTGCGAAGTTTCAGTCTACTCGGAGTTGCCCTGGATTCAATTTATCTTCGAGACTTTTCCGCAATTTAACGCTTTGCTAAGGGGCAACCGAAACGCAGTGTAGGTTGTCCCGCGGAGGCCACGTTTTTTGTGGCCGGAGTGAACTTGAGCAACTTGTTATGTGATTTACTCGACATAGGGAATTTCTTTTACAGATGCG
>JAAGZM010000652.1 GCA_024206355.1 Gammaproteobacteria bacterium
AAGGCCAATAGCCTCACGAATCACCATAAAATCAAGTGGCTCGTCATCAGCTTTAGTTTTGTTTAGATATTTTAAGACTTTAGCCCAGCTATCATCGCAAGGATCATATTTATTAATTTCATTTAATGTTGTTTTCATTTTGCTTACTCTGTTTTATGTGATGTATCTGTGTATGAAGCTTCGGGGATTATCTAGCCATTGGCCAGTTTTTTCGTGCCACCAGAAACCAATAGCGCCTTGAAAATCCCCGTCCCTTTGTTTGTCGATGATTAAAAAACTGTTGGCGGCCTCCCCTTCAGTTTCTCTATTGACATAAACTAAAATACAGTTATCAGCTAAATCTGAAATTTCACCAGCGCCTTTAATTGCAAACCTGTCAGGTCTGGTGGTGGCTTTGTCGGGTTTTCTCAAGTGGACTACTAGATGTATATGAATAGTATGCTCTTTTGCTATTTCCTGAAGTTTTGACACAAAACGCTTTTGTGGCTCATTTTCACTTTGATTTATCCCACATTTAACCAAACTGTCGATCATTATGTGTTTGATGCCCTTTTCCTTTGCCATGAAATGACACATTCCATATACTGTATTTGCATTCAGTGTTCCGACGTGATTGTAAATATACATATTCAACTTTTCTTTAAATCTATCCTTAATATATTCAGTGGGTTTATCTCCACCGCTGGCCTGTTTTAACATACGCTTTACTGTTACCACTGGTCGCATTTCAAAAGATGCCATTCCAACGGCTGTGAACGTTGATAGGAATATTGCTATCTGTCCCATAACAAGCGATTTACCTGAGTTATTGTAACCCGCCCATATTGTCACTTCACCAGGGCGAAATCTGAATTTATCTGCTGTTTTTTGCCAG
>JAAGZM010000653.1 GCA_024206355.1 Gammaproteobacteria bacterium
ATAAGAGCGAGCAAGGGATTAAATTTAATTCACTGCTGATACCCCCTTATCTGAAACGAACAGAAAGTATTGAAGAATTATTGCCTGTTTTATATCTGAAAGGTATTTCAACAGGCGACTTTTCAGAAGCCCTTAAAGCCCTATTAGGCGCGAATGCAAAAGGATTGTCATCAGGCACGATAAGTCGCTTAAAACAACACTGGCAAGAAGAACATAAAAGCTGGTCAAAGCGGAATTTAGATTTAAAAAAATATGTCTATATTTGGGCTGATGGTGTTTACTTTAATATCCGAAGTGAAGAGTCCAAGCAATGTATACTGGTTATTATTGGCGTGAATGAGCATGGGAAGAAAGAGCTTCTGGCCATAGAAGAAGGCTATCGAGAATCGACCCAAAGCTGGACAGAATTATTGGAAGATATTCGTCACAGAGGGCTCACAACAGCACCAAAACTAGCGATTGGTGATGGTGCTTTAGGATTCTGGAAAGCCATTAGCAAAGTGTATCCAGAAACAAAGCATCAACGTTGTTGGGTACATAAAACAGCAAATGTTCTGAATAAATTACCTAAATCTGTTCAGCCAAAAGTCAAAGAAGCATTGCATGATATTTGGATGGCAGAAACACGTGGTGATGCTTATAAAGCCTTTGACAGTACAGTAAAACGCTTTGGTGATAAATATCCATGTGCAATAAAATGCTTGGTTAAAGATAAAGAACAGATGCTGGCATTTAATGATTTTCCAGCACTTCACTGGCAGCACATTCGGACAAGTAATCCGATAGAATCAACCTTTGCGACTGTCAGGCTCAGAACAGTAAAAACAAGGAATGCCGTATCCCGAGCAACCATCTTATCGATGGTGTTCAAATTGGCACAGAGTGCTGAGAAGCACTGGAGAAAAATCAGAGGCTTTAAACTTCTGGCCGATGTCA
>JAAGZM010000654.1 GCA_024206355.1 Gammaproteobacteria bacterium
ATGTCAGCTTATTCCGATATCATTGTTATGAGACATCCACTAGAAGGCTCCGTTGCTGAATTTGCGAAGTCGAGTCGAGTTCCAGTCATCAATGCAGGTGATGGGAGCAATGAACATCCAAGTCAGGCCCTTCTTGACCTTTATACAATGTCAAAAGAACTTGGCCGTCACGGCAGAACCATCGATGGAATGCACATAGCCATGGTGGGTGATTTGAAATATGGTCGTACAGTACATTCACTAAGTAAATTACTAAACCAGTTTAATAAAGTCAGTTTCTTTTTTATTTCACCTCAGCAGTTAGCAATGCCAGTAGAAATCATAAAACTGTTGATTGAAAATGGCCATGAAGTGATTGAAACAGAAGTATTAGAGTCTGGTTTAGCCACTACTGATATCGTTTATCAAACAAGAATTCAAGAAGAGCGTTTTCCATCTAAGGCAGAAGCCAATAGCTTTCGTGGCGGATTTAGAATTAATAAATATGCCTACTCACAGTTCTGCCAACCAACAACAGTTATTATGCATCCACTACCTAGAGACTCTAGAACTGATGCTAATGAGTTAGATACCGATCTTGATCAACATCCAAATATGGCAATATTTAGACAGGCCGATAACGGTATTCTCGTACGAATGGCATTATTCGCATTGATCATGGGTGTCGAAAATAAACTCAAGCAGTTTGAAATACCCATCAATTGGATGCATCAATAATTTTTTACTATAACCCTTAATCTTTTTTCTAAAATTAACAAGGAATCATCAATTATGAATAGCTCTGCTGATCTAATATCTCGAGCTCGTAAATCTATTCCAGGAGGAGTCAACTCCCCTGTTAGAGCATTCAACGGTGTCGGAGGAGATCCTATTTTCATTTCATCTGCTGATGGAGCTTGCTTTATTTCTGCTGAAGGCGATACTTACATTGACTACGTTGGCTCTTGGGGTCCAATGATCCTAGGCCATTCCAATCCTGAGATTCTGGATGCAACTGTTGAGGCGGCTAAAAAAGGATTAAGTTTTGGTGCTCCAACCGAAATTGAAATTACCATGGCAGAAACAATCTGCTCTCTTATCCCTTCTATCGATAGTGTACGAATGGTGAATTCAGGAACAGAAGCAACAATGAGCGCAATCCGTTTGGCGAGAGGATTCACTGGTCGTGACAAAATTCTTAAATTTGAAGGTTGCTACCATGGTCATGCTGATTCCTTGTTAGTAAAGGCAGGATCTGGCGCTTTAACGCTTGGAGAACCTACATCACCTGGAGTTCC
>JAAGZM010000655.1 GCA_024206355.1 Gammaproteobacteria bacterium
TTCCCATAATGCATAATTCACACCTGGTTTGAAATAGCTGTTTTCACGGACTAATGTCACTGGGATAGCATTACCTAATGAGTCAAAAGCCAATGCGACACCAAGTTCAACTTTAGTGTACAAGGCATTAGCATCTACCCAGACAGTTGCTGGTGGAATTATTGTTGGTCCTTCACCATTTCCTTCAACATACAGGATTACTATCGCTGTATCATATCCTCCATCTTCATCTTTTATTAGATACTCAATAATTACAGTTCCAGTGAAATTTTCTGGTGGAGTATAAATCAACTCTCCATCTACAATTTCAACAACACCGTGTGAAGCTGTTGCTGAGCTAAGCGTAATAAGTCCTCCTTCGGGATAATTATCATTTTCAAGAACTGATAAAGTAGAAGAAACATTTGTAAGAATTGTATAGGAATCATCCACAGATTCCAGAGCATTAACCGCATTAACCGTATCAACTATAGCCTGGATTTCAGTAGCTGTATCAGCTTGTGTTGACATAATAATCAATACCAACCCAAGCCAAGGAGAACAAAATCTCCTAGTGCTTCTTTTTGACGAATATTGCTCTAAATATCGCTTTTTAAAGCCACTAAATAACTGGCTATATATTTTTAGTGCATTCACAGGACGAAGACCTGAAAGAAAAGAAACATCATTTTGGCTATTAAAAAACATACTAACCCCTATAGATTCATTTTTAGATAAAATAGTGGTACTGTCAAATTTTAATAAAGAATATAGCATAATATTAGAGTAAATTTATACAAATGTTATCATTTTTTTGCACTTCTAGGTGTAATAGCATCTATGTTAATTCAAAATATAAAAATATCAAAATATCAAAATATCAAAATATTACGGAAATTTCTGAGAACTATCTGACATTTTCCTAAAAATGTATAAACCTCAGACACAGTTCGAGCTACACATCTCCGTGCATTATCCGTTAGTTTAATTTTACTATTTTCTGACGCCAGTTTCCTCACAGTTATCTGGACAGAGTATAGAATCCATATAATCATAGGATCCTCAGTTGACCGGCTCAAAATTAAGATTATGTACTTCAGATTTGAACTTTCGCATCCCTCGTTCCATCACTCGTGTCGACTGATGAGATAACTGCGCTCTGTTTTTATCGTATTGAGATGTGTCGTGAACAGTATCCGATATTAACTCTTAGTACGCGACTCGATAGCTAATCAGCCAA
>JAAGZM010000656.1 GCA_024206355.1 Gammaproteobacteria bacterium
GATTTTGATATAACAACGAACGATGAAACTGAGTATAAAGGTGGAATTGCAGACGATATCGTTGATGGTATTCAACTTAACATTCATGGACGAATAAATAGTGATGGCAAAATTGTTGCTAAAAAAGTTCGATTTGGCAAATCTGAAGTCATCAAAGTTAGTGGAGAAGTTACAGCTGTTGATGTTGAAAATCAGATTATTGAAATATTAAGTATCCAATTTAACATTGATAACAATACAATTTTTAGAGATAAAAGCATTGAAGAAGATGAAAACTTTCACCTCATTTCCGTTGAGGTAGGTGATAGCTTGAGGATCAATGCTTTTGAGCAGCCTGATGAATCAATGTTAGCAATTAAAGTAACGCGTGTTGATGATAGTGATGAAACGTGCATTGAAGGTATAGTAGAATCTATTGAATCTCCTCAGTTTGTCATTGATGGAGTAACAATCACTGTATCCGATGCCACTGATATTGAAGGCCCTGATCAAACAAGTATCGATTTATTGGCGTTCTTTGAACTACTTTTAACGGATGTTGAACTTGAAGTAAAAGGTCTATTAAATGAAGAAGGTATATTAGTAGCAACAAGTATCGAATTTGAAGATGACGATGATGACCATGATGACCATATTAATAAAATTGCAGTAACTGGAGTTATCGCTGATTTTGAATCTGAAGCTGAATTTACAGTTAACGGACACGCAATAACTACTGATGAGAATACTGAATATAAGCATGGAAATATTTTAGACTTAACAACTGGCATTCTAATTAAAGTGAAAGGTAATGTTGATGAAGAAGGCCTTATTTTAGCCAGCCGAATATTATTTCAAAATACTCATGACAATAGTAATCGTGTTGAATTAGATGGCGAAATTGATACCTTTGATTCAGTAGAAGATTTTACAGTTAACGGCAACCAAGTTACTGTTACTGATGCTACTCGTTATGTAAGAGGTACAATTGATAACCTTATACTTGGTGCCGAAGTAGAAATTGATGCTCGGCTTTCTACTGACGAGATTTACATTGCCTACAAAATTAAATTTGAAGACGATGATAGC
>JAAGZM010000657.1 GCA_024206355.1 Gammaproteobacteria bacterium
ATTATATTAATAATCCATTCAGCCTTGCTGTCACTTATTTTTCAGAATTTAAAAACTCGCTACGCTCAAACATTTAAACACTGAAAAATAAGCAACTACAAGACTTCTCTTAGTTATGAGTTAGGCTCACTGAATAGTTACGTTTTGGATACATGTTCCTGATTTTTGGGCAAGGGTGTGCCTACTCACAAATTTGGAAATTTTCAGTATGGTCAAAATTGTTGTCTATAATTCTCACCAGGAAACACATTGGTTGAACTCAAAATCTGGTATGGATTGTTCGTTCTCGGCAACGGATATATCCTGGTTGTAATCGTCCCAGCTCGGTGGTCCTCGTGCCGGTGATACCCCAAGGGCACTTCCTTCGGGGCGTACCCCAAGGGCACTTCCTTCGGGGCGTACCCCAAGGGCACTTCCTTCGGGGCGTACCCCAAGGGCACTTCCTTCGGGGCGTACCCCAGGGGCACTTCCTTCGGGGCGTACTTCAGGTGACCCGGTAGCTTCTCCTACCGATGCCAGAATCTTGTTGATAACCGCTTTGTCCTGAATGACAGCTATGACACGCATTTCGGCACCACATTCAGGGCACAATATCGCAACAA
>JAAGZM010000014.1 GCA_024206355.1 Gammaproteobacteria bacterium
GTGAATGTACCTAACCGCTCTGCACAGGGATGTGAAGGCGCATAATCTCGAATATAATCATCAAGGCTTTCTAAGCGAAAATCTCCCGATAAATCAATAATTTTCACATTTAGATCAAATAGCTCCATTGCTACTTTCGCTGTAGTAATATGAGGCATTGCAAGAAAAACGATATCTGCACCTGTGGCACATTCCTTTGGTGAAATATCTTCCATCATTAAATTGTCATAACCTACTAAAGTTCTATGTACTTGGCTGACAGTTTGACCAATATAATCTTTACTAGAGATATGATGAATTTCAACCGTATCTCTCACTAGAAGATGTCGCAATAATTCAGCAGCACCATATCCAGCACCACCAATTATTGATACTTTAACTTTGTTCATGATAATATTCCTCAGCATAAAAGCTATATAGAATTAACTTTAAGATATAGCGCTATATACTTGTTTTTGATACAATTAATGCAACTCTATGTCCGACTGGAACTTTCGCATTAGGAAAAACAATAGCATCGCTATCTGATTTCATTTGATAACCTTTATCATCATCTGTTGTTAGCTGAAAAGCAACAGGAAATGTAGAAAAATTTGCCTGTTTGACATCTATGTTGAGAGAAAAATTATTTTCCGAATATCTGATGACTTCATCAACGACTTGAAACAAATTGAAGTCATCATTGTTAACACTATCATCGAAGTCTATTTCATCTTTGATTAATAATCTAAGGCTGGTCAAAATTCCCGCAAATGAAGGCATGTCATTTTCACCAAAGGGTCTAACTTTACCCAATTCAACTGTAAAAGCATTAGCTTTAAATTGATGGCTACTAAAGTATGAAAAGGTATCTGCGGGCTGATGGGCAAGTAGGATGGTATTGATGTCACTATCTTTAAAAAAATTAAGATATTTGTTTTTCAATGCTCGCCCATCTTGATAAGGATAGATAGCAAACTTTTCATATTTAGAGGCTCTGATGGCTGTATGCAAATCAAAGTGACAGCGCTCTAGTGAATCATGGCGCGAGTCGAAGAAATCAGTCACAGCCTTCTCTAACAAAGCCGCTCGTTTTGCTTCTCGGTGTGATTTGCCTATATGTTTTCCACAAAATAAGCGATTTAAATTTTCTTCCTCAAAGCGCTCTCCACTATTCATTGCAGGTGGATTTCCAATAATGAATAAAATCCGATTATTTACCTGCAATTTCCCATCGAGTATTTCTTTAACCAACAGGTTACATATCTCAATGGGTGCAGTCTCATTGCCATGAACTCCCGATGAAATAACAATATCGATGGAACCAGCAGATTCTGGTTCAATGAGTAATATGCCAGTATCGATTAGTGTAATAACAAAATTATTGTATCGTTTACTGCATCTATTCCCTATTTCTATAGGGTGCTCACGAGTGAGCCTTAAAAAATCATGATGCAGGAATAATTCACCGGTAAGAATATTCATGCTTTGTCTTATATTGTTGAGTCGTCTTCAATTGTGATACATCCTTGTCTTAATATTAGCTCAGCCTCAACTCGAGGTAGTGGTCTTGAAAAAAGATATCCTTGTACTTCCTCACAATCATACGAATTAATAAATTGAAGTTGTTCAACAGTCTCACAACCCTCAGCTATCACAGTTAACCCGAGATTATGCGCAAGGTTAATAATAGAAGCAACAATACTAGCATCACCAGGATTGACCATGATGTCACGAACAAACGACTGATCCACCTTCAGCTTGTCAACAGGAAATTGTTTCAAATAACTCAGAGATGAGTAACCTGTACCAAAATCGTCTAATGACAAGCTTACTCCCATATCACTCAATGTTTTCAGTGTAGTAATAGCATGCTCCATATTGGACATCAATGTACCTTCTGTGATTTCCAGTTCAATATACTGAGGTAATAAGTCATATTTCATCAACAATTTAGCAACCTGCTTTGCAAGTTTTCCTTGTTGAAATTGCCTAGCAGAAATATTGATAGCTATAGAGCAGCAATTAGGATTAATTTCAGACCATTGCTTAGCTTGGTTGATAGCATCTTCAAGGATCCAGTCACCCATTTCTAAAATCAATCCAGTTTCTTCAGCAACAGGAATAAAAGCTGCCGGAGAGATAATTCCTTTATCAGGATGGATCCAACGAATAAGTGCTTCAAACCCTGTCAGTTCGCCAGTTTGCGAATAAACCTTGGGCTGATAGTACAGTTCAAGTTGTTTTTGTTCGATAGCAACTCTGAGTTTGCTTTCAATACTGATCCGTTCAACGGCAGAGCTTGTCATATCAGAGGTGAAAAATTGATAATTATTTCTACCCTTCTCCTTGGCAGAGTACATTGCTAAATCCGCATTTTTCAATAAACTTTCACAATCACTACCATCTGAAGGATACATACCAATACCAATTGATGGGCTTGTTTTTAATATCATTCCTGAAATATCAATGGATTTCATCATCCGCTTAATAATTTTGTCTGCACAAACACCGGCTTCGTCAGCATTTTTAATATTTTCAAGAATAATTGTAAATTCATCTCCACCAAGGCGAGCGATTGTATCAATATCACGAATACAGCGATGGAGGCGTTTGGCGACCTTCTGAAGCAAAGCATCACCTATTGAATGACCCAATGAGTCATTAATATTTTTAAAATGGTCCAAATCGATAAATAACAAGGCAAATTGCGTTTTATTTCGTTTAGCAAAAGCTAGCGCATGGGATAACCTATCCATAAATAATGAGCGATTAGGCAGACCTGTGAGAGAGTCAACATTAGCCAGTCGTCTTAGCTCACCTTCTGCTATTTTACGAAAGGTGATATCTGAAAATACGCAGATATAATGGGTAATTTGACGATTTGCATTCCTCACACCATCAATCTTTAAGTCAATGGCAAATTTTTCACCATTATCTCTCTGCTCCCAAATTTCACCTTCCCACTCACCAAAGTTTTTGAGAGCAATTTTAACCTGTTGATACTGTTTATGATTCAGACTTTGCTCAGAAAAGAAGTAGTGTTTATTAATTGCTTCAACGAGAGATAAGCCTGTAATCTTATAAAATGCCTGATTATTAAGCACTGATTTAAATGTTGGATCTAATATACTGATACCGCCCATCGTTGTCTCAAAGGCCTTAGCAATAAGATTAAGTTTATCTTCAGTTGCCTTAATTATGGTTATATCTTTAATCGAACCTAGTAACCGTAAAGGTTTGCCATCATTATCTCTATCAACAACTCTTGCTCTTGCAAGAGTCCAGATGTAACCTCCATTTTTGCTTTTAATACGAAAAAATGCCTCAAAATGTGGACTATCTCCAATTAAATGAGCATTGAAAGACTTTCTAACATCATCAATTTCTTCAGGATGGATCAGTGCACCTACACTTGATAATTTACCATCGTAATTATTTGGGCTATCATCAATTATTTTAATAGGATTAGTTCTTTTAAACTCATCATTCGTGATATCCCATTCCCAAAGCTCATCACCAGTTCCCCACAAAGCAAACTTGAAGTTCTCTTCACTGCGTTCTATTGCAAGACGTATACCTCTTTCCTTCTGACGTTTGAGTGCTTGCTTAGTTGAAAACAAATAAATAGTAAAGAAGAAGATCAATGCCATTGCAAGATAGCTGTAATCACTTTTATACCAAGGTGTATCAATTGTGAATTTAAAAGTCGTAACTTGAGAACTCCAAAGGCCAGCATGATTACTACCTTGAATTTCTAATGTATAACTATTACTTTGTACACGGTCAAAGAGCAGTGTATTTTCACCATGTAAATCTATCCATGGAGATTTGATATTACTATATAACCGATACCGATAATTATTCTTTTTCGGGTTTGTATAATCGAGAGAGACAAACGACAGTTCAATTTTTTGAACATTGGCGGGAAGATGAAGGATGTCAGCATTTTCTTTAAAGCAGTTATTATTATTCAACTTACAATTTAAATTAACATCTTTAACCGATAACGACTCATTGCAAGGAAAGACATCTTCAAAGCAATCTATTGATAGTTTAGAAATTCGTAAGGGTGGCTCATATTTGCTTGAACTAAATTTAATCGGCTCTAATCGATTAAATCCGTTTGTACCACCAAAGTATAAATAGCCATCAGTGCCTTTAAAATATGTACCTTCATTGAATTCCCTTCCTTGTAGTCCATCTTCAGGAGTAAATTGACGTAGTGCATGTGTTTCTGTATTAAAGTTAAATAAACCACTATGAGTACTTATCCAAAGATTAGCCGGAACAGCATCATCCAACAATAATCCATTAATAATTTGATTTTTCAGTTCATCAATATGATTAAACTGCTCTATTCTGTATGTTCCATTATCATAGTCATCAATGATTAGATGGTTAACTCCATTACCTGATGTTCCTACCCAGATGCTGTTAGGAGTCTCTTCATATAGAGCGGAAACACGACTATAGCTTAATTTATCAGGTCCCTCATCAATAGCTAACCTAAATAGCTTTTGTTCAGGACTGTAGTTATAAAGACCATCTTTAGTCAGTACCCAAAGGCTATTATCTGATGAAAGTTTCAGTGTTACAGGATGAGTGGTTGAAAGTGAATTGTTTTTCTCACTTTGAATAGGAATTTCAGTTAATTGTTTTGCTGTCAGGTCAAAAGCTAATAATCCATGATCGCCTATAGCAGCATATAAAATGCCATCAAGGTATTGTATTGCATACACAGAGACATCATCAGGAAGGTAAAATCCCTCTTGAGAACTGGAGACAATTCTTTCAGTTACTCCAACTCCTGGGGTATATCGAATAAGGCTTGTTTCAGCTGCAAACCACAAATTATTATCTTCTACAGTAATAAAAAAGACCTCAGGCTCTTCCTCCTCCGAGTCCGTTTTAATACTAATTGAATTAAACGTCTTAGTCTGAGAGCTATAACTTTTCACACCTTCTCTGGTAGCAATCCAAAGAATGCCATGATTATCTTCAGCGAAATGCCATATATTTTTAGCATCAATAGAGCTATGCTCATCAAAGTCACGGTTGTCAAAATGTTGTATATTAAGTGTATTGGGGTTCCACTGATAGATACCAGATGCTGCAGTTCCAATCCACATCAGCCCGGACTTATCTCTTAAAAAACTCTGAATATCTGAGAATAAAGCGTTGAAGCCTTGTGATTTTTCTATCCTTCGAATTGAGCTTACAGCCTTTATTTCTTTATCATATAGAAATAGACCACTTAAAGTACTGCCAATCCATATATTACCATTTTCATCTTCACTAAAAGCAGTTACAGATTCATCGTTAAAATCTAAATTTAAGTATTGGAAGTGTGTAAAATCTGGCTCATCTTTATACTTAACATATACTCCTTGTTTATCGACTGATAACCAAAGATTGTCTTTACTATCAACAAATGCAGCAACAAAGTTAGCTGTGCTATTAAGTTCAGGAAGAGTTGTCTCAATTAACGTAAAGTCATCAGAAGTTTCACTATATTTATGAAGCCCTTTATTTGTTCCTACAAGAACTGAGCTATTTATAGGTTGAATGAAATTGACAATAGTAGGAGCCGTTTTCACATTATATAAATAGCGTTTAAATGAATCGGCTTGTTTACCTATTACTAAATTGACGCCACTTTTGCTTCCTATCCAAATGCGGCCAGCACCATCTTGATTGATAACAGTAACATGACTATTAGTTAAGCTTTGAATATTATCAATTTCTTGGAAATAATTAATAAAACCTGTTTGATGATGTTTAAGTCGATTCAAACCATTTGAAGTACCAACCCATAGCGTTCCACTATCGTCTTGTAAGATTGACTTAACATCATTATCTGAAATTGAGTCAGGCTCATTCATATTATGGTTATATTTCTTGAAATTTAATCCATCAAATCGAGTCAATCCATGTGCTGTTGCCACCCAGATGAAATCCATGTCATCTTGCAAGATCTGTTTAACATCATTATCAGGCATACCATCTTCAATGGCCAAGCTACTAAAATTGAACTGCCTAATTGGATTGAAATTAGAACTAGCGTAGACATTCAGTGATAAAAAACACAATAACAACAGAACAAAGTTTAAAATATTAATTTTGAACTTTGTTAGCTTGTAAAGTTGTTCACTTTTATCAGAAATATTTATAATGTAACCTCTTAATTAGTTTATCTAACACGCTGAATAATATATTAATAATCAATTAACAATAATTTAATAATAGTTTAACTTTACAAATTTTAAAGCTAAAAGGTATTTTATTCTTCAATTCTGAAAGTTAGATACTCTAATTTATCGAATTCTATGAATAATATTGACTTTTCTAATA
>JAAGZM010000015.1 GCA_024206355.1 Gammaproteobacteria bacterium
CAATTTGTTTAAGAAATTCACGAATTATTGGGTAGGGTTGTTGCGCTAGACTTAACCAGCACCGTTGTTGATCCAATTCCATTTGGATACTCCTTTATCATTTTGTTTAATGACGGCTCCATTCATGAAGCCGTCAACTGTACAATTTACCTATTGAATAATTACTCAGGCGTTACTGCCGTATCCATGACATGGATAGGTTGAGAAGCACGCATCACTAGTGCCAAACTGGTTTTCTCAAATGTTCTAAAGATCATTAGTTCACCGGCTATCTCTGATGGCAGTTTAACTAGTTCACCTTTCTCGCTACTATATTTGTCTTCAACAACACGACCCGATTGCATGATTGTCATTACATGACCAACTTCCATCTGATCTCGAGTACCCTTGTTAAGAATGACTACATCGTATGTACCGATTTGAGTAACACCGTTATAGACTGAAATAATATAAGCTGTAACCATATGATTAGGTGGTCTAAGCATGAATACCGAAGGAAAGACATTCTCATAATAAGGAAGCGCTTTATCGCCTTTGAGAACTTCTTGCACCGATTCATTAATGATTATTGTTGCAGGATCGCCTGCTCTAATCTTTTTACCACTACCTAAATGGATAGCTTCAATCCCGAGTAATTCATTTGTTTCTGGATCATAGTAAGGATCACCTTTGCGGAACAGTGAAAAATCATTTTTTGTTTGATCGGTAATACCACGAACATATACTTTGGTTCCCTGATCGAATATCAGTCGTTGAGAGCTGTCTGCTAAGATATAGGGTGCTGCATCAATTTCTGCTTCTGAGAGCACTCTTGGGCTATACAAAAAAGGTTTAATAATGTTCAAAGGAATGGTTGGTATCACATCTCCTTCTGAAAGCACGCGCATTTGAGGTGATAATTTATCATCACGTGATAGCATTATTCTTGGCTTACCATCGATATAGACTAACTTTAAAATATCGCCAGGATAAATTAAATGAGGATTTCTTACTTGTGGATTAACATGCCAAATCTCTGGCCAAAGCCAAGGTTTATCAAGAAAAACACCTGAAATGTCCCACAGAGTATCACCCTTCACAACAACATATGTATCTGGATGACCATCTTTAAGCTCAACGCTTTGTACTGGTAAGCTGGTAAAAACCAGTGCCAGAAACAACGAGCATATGGCTAAAGTTTTCATATTTTTATTTCCCTACGTTCATGTTGAATGAGAAATGCTATCGATAATAAAAGCGATAGCACCACAGCCCTATTTTGCAGTATAATCATAATCTTAGCAACTATACTTACTTAATTACTAGAACTTATCTTACATCAATATGGCATTATTACACATTCTTAGGTATCCACATCCTAGTTTGCGCGAAAAAGCGCAACCAATAACTGTTTTTGATGAAAGTATCACAAATTTAGCAAAAAATATGCTTGAAACCATGTATGAAGCACCTGGTATTGGTCTAGCTGCTACCCAAGTGCATGAGGCTAAGCGACTTTTAGTGATTGATGTGAGTGAAAACAAAGACAAGCCATTATATATTTTAAATCCGCAACTTGTTGATAAATCAGGTGAAATTGACAATAAGGAAGGTTGTTTATCATTCCCAAATATTTATGCGAATGTTACTCGTGCAGAGCAGGTGACAATAAAATATCAAGATCTTGAAGGTAAGGAGCATATTTTAGAGGCGGATGATTTACTTGCAATCTGTATTCAACATGAGATGGATCATTTGGATGGTAAAGTTTTTGTTGATTACCTCTCATTGTTAAAACGTAATCGTATCCGAAAGCAACTCGAAAAAAAGCAACGTTAATGATAACTACTCCCCTGAAAGTCATTTTTGCAGGTACACCTGAGTTTGCTGCAACGCATTTAGATGCGCTGATTAATTCTAATCATCAAGTATGTGCTGTTTACACACAACCTGACCGGCCGGCTGGAAGAGGTCGAAAGCTAACAGCCAGCCCCGTTAAGCAGTTAGCAGAAGCCAATGAGTTAATAGTTTGTCAGCCAGAAACATTGAAAACGGATGATGCTAAAGCGTTATTACAATCATTTAAAGCCGATATTATGGTTGTTGTTGCGTACGGCATTATATTACCAAAGGTGATTTTAGAAATTCCACGACTAGGATGCATCAATGTTCATGCTTCACTATTACCTCGATGGCGAGGTGCAGCACCTATTCAAAGAGCCGTTGAAGCAGGAGATAAAGAAACCGGTGTGACGATAATCCAAATGGATGAAGGTTTAGACACTGGCGATATGTTGGTGACATCCAAGCTAATCGTGGCATCTGATGAAACAAGCAGCAGCCTTCATAATCGACTAATGAAAGATGGTGCTAAAGTTTTGATAGAAGCATTAGACATAATTGCATCAAATAATATTTTGGCAACAAAACAAAATGATGAACAGGCTTGTTATGCTAAAAAACTGACTAAAGAAGAAGCTTTGATTGATTGGTCTTTAAGTGCAGAAGAGATTGACCGAAAAATACGCGCTTTTTATCCCTGGCCTGGTAGCTTTGTTAGTTTGAATGATCAAAGAATGAAGGTTATTGCTGAGCCTCTCTCTGTAAATGAGAATGCTGTTAATGAGAGAGATGAATATAGTAGAAAAATTGGTGAGATAATAACTACTGATGAAAATGGTCTAGCTGTAAAGTGTGCAGAGGGTCACTTATTAATAAAGTCGCTACAAATTCCGGGAAAGAAAATGACAGCCATTTCTAATTTACTCAATGCCTATCAGGATCGTTTCCAACCAGGGCAACAATTCGACTAATGAGTGCTGATCTACGAGCTCTCGTTGCTAAAGGCCTTTCAGAGGTTATCAATAAGGGTAATTCACTTACCAAAGTTTTACCTAATTTTGACAAGCTTGATGATAAAAATAAGGCGCTAGCGAGAGAACTTACCTTTGGCACTTTACGTAAATACTACCCGCTAGAGGTCATCAGCGAACAACTTCTTAATAAACCACTTAAAAAGAAAGACAATGATCTTAAGTGTTTGATTTTAGTGGGCTTATATCAATTATTTTTTACACGAATACCCGATCATGCGGTATTAAGTGAAACTGTTCAGGCAACAATCAGCTTAAAGAAAAAATGGGCTAAAAACTTAATCAATGCTTTATTAAGAAAAGCTTTAAGAGAAAGTGAACAGTTACTTTCAATTATGAATATAAGCCCTTCAATCGGCGCATGCTTGCCTAAATGGCTCTTTAAACAATTAAAGCAAGATTGGCCCAATAACTTTGAAGAAATTGCTAAAAGTAGTCATCAAAGAGCACCGCTTACACTGCGAGTGAATAAAAGGCATGGTAGTAGAGGCGCGTATTTATCACGATTAAATGCTGTTGAGATTAATGCAGAAAATCACCCAATTGCTGAACAGGCACTATTATTGGAAAAGAGCTGCGATATTACAAAATTACCCGGATACTTAGATGGCGACTTTTCGGTACAAGATAGTGCTGCTCAGATGGCAGCACAGTTGCTGGATGTAAAAGCAGAGCAAAGGATATTAGATGCATGTGCTGCTCCCGGTGGAAAAACAGCTCATATTTTAGAGTTAACAGATAATAATGCTAAGGTATTGGCGATTGATAATTCTGCTCGTCGTTTACAAAGGCTTGATGAGAATATGTCACGCTTAAAGTTAAATGTAGAGACGATAGTTGCCGATGCCAGTGATACGAATAGTTGGTTTGAAGGCGAAATGTTTGACCGAATTCTTTGTGATGCTCCCTGTAGTGCACTTGGAATAATAAGGCGTCACCCAGATATTACCGTTTTAAGAAGAGAATCTGATATTGTTGCGCTTAATGCAATACAACAACAGTTACTAGACTCACTTTGGCAATGTTTAAAACCGGGTGGAATTATGCTGTACTCAACCTGTTCAATTTTAAAATCTGAAAATACTGAGCAGATTAGCCACTTTTTAAGTAGCCATAATGATGCAGCACTCTTGGATACTTGCCCTGTAGATAGCGATATTGATAATAAAAATGCTTCCAAGGATTGGCAAATCTTCCCTGGAGAACTCAAAATGGATGGTTTTTATTATGCAAAACTGTATAAAAGTGCATCTTAAGCTGGAATGACTATAAAAACTTTAACAATGGCCGATATTCACGTTAGACTACTATTGGTAATGGATAGAACATGAGAAGCGTATAATGCAAATAATAATTCTCGGTGCTGGTCAGGTTGGAGGCACATTAGCCAAAGACCTTGAAAGTGAAGATAACGAAATTACTTTAGTTGATGTCTCAAGAGAAAGACTTGATGAACTTCATAATCATCTAGATCTTCGAACGATTTGTGGTGAAGCGGCTCATCCAGATGTTCTTGCTAAAGCTGGTGCGGAAAATACCGATTTATTAATTGCTGTGACAAACAGTGATGAAACCAACATGATTGCCTGCCAAATTGCTTGGCTACTCTTTAAAATTCCCACAAAAATTGCCCGAGTTCGTGATCCCAGTTATTTAAGAAATAAAGAAAAACTTTTCAGCAAAGATGTGGAAGGTGGCTTACCTGTTGATGTTGTGATCAGCCCAGAGCAAGTAGTTACCGATCATATCTTCAAGTTGATACGCTATCCTGGAGCATTACAGGTTCTCGATTTTGCCCACGGTCTAGTAAGACTTGTTGCTGTAAAAGCTTACTACGGTGGTCCGTTAGTAGGAAATGCGCTTGCCACTCTGAAGCAGCATATCCCAAATGTTGATACTCGGGTGGCAGCAATTTTTAGACAAGGCAAACCGATTGTTCCTATTGGTTCGACTATTATTGAAGCGAATGATGAAGTTTTCTTTATTGCAGAAAGCAATGACATTATTAAAGTGATTAGTGAGTTGCAAAGGGTTGAAGAACCGTACAAGAAGATAATGATTGCCGGAGGCGGTCATATTGGCGCGGCGCTTGCCCATGTCCTTGAGCAAGAAGGTTGTCAGGTTAAGGTTATTGAGCGTAATACTGAGAATGCAAAAAAACTCTCGGCAGAAATTAATAGTATTGTGATCAATACAGATGCTGCCGATAAAGATATGCTCATTGAAGAAAACATTGAAGATATGGATGTTTTTATAGCTGTTACAAACAACGATGCAGCTAATATTATGTCTTCAATGCTCGCCAAAAAGCTAGGCGGGCGAAAAATTATGGCACTAATAAATCGTCATGAATATTTAGACTTAGCCCAAGGCCATGAAATTGATGTGGCAATTTCACCACAGCAAGCAACGATTGGCTCATTACTAACCTATATTCGCCAAGGCGATATCGCAACGGTTTATAGTTTAAGGCGTGGAGCTGCTGAGGCTATTGAGACAATTGCCCATGGAGACTCTCATACCTCTAAAGTGGTTGGCAGATCTGTCGAAGAATTGAAACTTCCACCAGGTACAACTATCGGTGCAATTGTACGTGGAGAAGGTGGTAATGAGAAAGTCTTAATGGCTCATGATGATGTGGTGATTGAGAGTGATGACCATGTGATCCTGTTTCTTGTTGATAAACAATACATTCATGATGTGGAACGGCTGTTCCAGGTCGATGCCACTTTCATATAGGCAATGATATGCATCTAGGTACAATTCTTCGCATTTTAGGTATATTGATCGCGCTATTGAGTGTGACGCTAATTCCGCCGATGATTGTTGCTTATATTTATAAAGATTCGGGTGGAGTAACCTTTATTCAATCTTTCTTTATTACCTTATTCCTTGGTGGCATGCTTTGGTACCGCTATCGACACAACAAAAAAGAACTTAAAACCAAAGATGGTTTCATAATTGTCGTTTTATTCTGGACGGTTCTATCAAGCTTTGGTGCCCTGCCTTTTTATCTATCAACAACGCAAGATATCCAATTGGTTGATGCAGTATTTGAATCGTTTTCTGGATTAACAACTACGGGCGCTACGGTTTTAACAGGCCTAGATACAATGCCCAAGGCAATTCTTTATTATCGCCAACAACTGCAGTGGGTTGGTGGTATGGGTATCATCGTATTAGCTGTTGCTGTATTGCCGATGTTAGGCATTGGTGGAATGCAGTTATATAGAGCTGAAACTCCTGGGCCGGTAAAAGATACTAAGTTAACGCCCCGTATTGCTGGTACAGCAAAAGCACTTTGGTACATTTATCTGGTGCTAACCATATCTTGTACCCTTGCCTACTGGTCCGCTGGAATGACATTCTTTGATGCGCTCACCCATGCATATTCAACTGTGGCTATTGGTGGTTTTTCTACCCATGATGCCAGTATCGGCTATTTTGATAGCGCTATTATTGAAAGTATTTGTTCAATCTTCATGTTAATAGCAGGTGTTAATTTTTCTTTACACTACATTGCCTTTAACAGTTTTGGGCTAATGCATTATTTCCGTGACCCAGAATTTAAATCCTATATCTTACTCATGGCAATAACCACAGTTTCATGTTTTCTTATTCTTGTTGGTACGCAAACATTTAATGTTGAAGATTCTATTCGTAAAGCAATTTTCCAAGCTATATCTGTTGGAACAACAGCAGGGTTTACCACAGAAAACTTTAACTTATGGCCAGCATTTTTGCCGGTATTGCTATTATTAACCAGTTTTGTCGGTGGTTGTGCAGGGTCTACAGGTGGTGGCATGAAAGTTATCCGCGTGCTGCTGTTGTTTAAACAGGGTTTTCGTGAGATAAAAAAACTTATTCATCCAAGGGCAGTTTTTGTTATTAAGCTTGGAAAGCAACCGCTTGATAATAATATTATAGAAGCCGTTTGGGGCTTTTTTGCCGCTTATATATTTCTGTTTGTGATTATGCTTTTAGCGCTAATGGCAGATGGTCTCGATCAAGTCACCGCTTTTTCTGCGGTTGCTGCCTGTATGAATAATCTGGGACCTGGTTTAGGTGATGTGGCGCTTAACTACGCAAATATTGGCGATTTTTCAAAATGGGTCTTATGTTTTGCAATGTTACTTGGTCGTCTGGAAATATTTACTCTGCTAGTTCTTTTTGTACCTGCTTTTTGGCGTAGATAAAAATAAAGCAACTAATTAAATGATGGAAATAACCCATGAACAGAACCTTAACTTAAAGTTCAACAGCTATTGTTGCTGATCAAGAATATCTAGAAATTGATAGTTTTGAAGGTGTTGATAATTAGAGAAGTAATAGCGGAACTTTATTGAGTTCCGCTACGCCAATCTGAAATTATTTTTTTTGTGAAGGCCGGTCTGAGATAAAAACCACGAGGCAATGTTTTAATAAATTGTCCCTCATCACCAATTCCTTGTGTTACAACAGAAGCATTGGCTGCTTTGGGTCGTATCTGAAGAAGATTACCTTGATCGGCTGTAATGGATTCAACCTCTCCAAGTGAAATGCGTTCTATAAATTCATTAAAGTCATCAGCAAGAGCTAATTCAGTTTCATTATTTGCTTGCCAAAATATACCCATTCCGACTTTACGGTTTGCTAGGTGTATTTGTTTGTCAGACTCTACTGGGATCCACAAAACATGATTCAATTTGGCTTTAACCAAGCTATTTTCCCAATGTAACCCTTTGGTGTGTTTTAGAGGAACAACACAAACATAGGTTGATTCACTGGGCCGACCTTTTTTATCAATAGGAAGGGTTTTTAATTCTATCCCCAAATTAATAAAATCAGGCTCTGCTTTATTGCCGGCTGTGGCTCCCAGCACTTTTTCAACTAACTGCCCAACCCAACCCTTTTCACGTCTTAAATCATCAGGAACACTGATATTTACGGATACGGCGAGTTCCGACAGAGTCATTCCTGCAATGATTTGAACACGTTGTTTTAGTTGTTCAATGTCTTGTGGAGGGTTTATTTCATGCAAATTTTTGTTCAACTATTGATTAACTTTTGTTTATGAAACATCTATTTCATAACATTGTACACTTTATTGAAAATAAAATTTACTCCTAACAAAAACAAGGTTTAATTTGCCGCCAAGCTCTGGCTATGAAAGAATGAGGGTAATTATAAATTAGAAGGGTGATTTTAAGATGATTGACTCGGAAGGTTTCCGTGCCAATGTCGGTATAGTCATTTCGAATCAACAAGGTCAATTATTGTGGGCAAGACGACATGGTCAAAATTCCTGGCAGTTTCCACAAGGTGGTGTTGATCAGGGTGAAACACCTGAACAAACCATGTTTAGAGAGCTGTATGAAGAAGTGGGACTAAAGCCTGAGGATGTAAAGTTACTCAAGCAAACCACAGAATGGCTGCATTATAGCCTGCCAACACGATATTTACGACAAGGTAGTAAACCACTTTGTATTGGTCAAAAACAGAAGTGGTTTTTACTAGAATTGATTGGAGATGAAAAGCTGATCCGTTTCGATCGGGGCTCTCGCCCTGAGTTCGATCATTGGCGATGGGTAATGTATTGGTATCCCATTAGAAATGTAATTGATTTTAAGCGAGATGTGTATCGACAAGCATTATCGCAGTTATATTCTTCGTTAAATGTAAAAAAACAAAACTCTTTTCGACGTAGAAAAAGACATCAAAGGCGTTCATAACTATCAACATAAGGTAACTCACAATCTATGCGGTCTACTTTGCGCTCAATAATTCATTCGGTTAATGCTGCAGATGGACTGCAAGAAACCTTTGATATTATTGTTGAAGAGGTCGGTGGGGCAATGGAAGCAGATATATGCTCTGTTTACTTGCTTGAAAAAGATAATCAAAATCATCTTCTTGTTGCAAGTTATGGCCTTAACCCACAATTGGTAGGTAAAGCTAAAATTCCTATTGGGAAAGGAATTGTCGGTCACATTAGTGCCAGAGGAGAACCTTTTAAGTCTGAAGAAGGTTCAGAACATGAGGCTTTCTTTGAAATTCCTGATATTGGTGAAGAGGGTGCCCATGCCTTTCTCGGTGTGCCAATTACTCATCACCGTGAAACACTTGGCGTACTGGTCGTACAACAAAGAACTAGTCGTAATTATAATGAAGATGATGAAGCTTTTTTAGTCACCTTAAGTGCTCAATTAGCGGGCATTATTGTTAACGCAGAGCTTCGTAATCTGGTTGAATCAAAAGCTCGTCAAAAACCGATAACTCAATTTCAAGCAAACTCTAGTGCGCCAGGTATCGCAATGGGTAAGGGTTGGGTTGTGTCTCCGCCAACCTCTTTAGCATCGGTTCCGAACAGAAATTGTAAAGACGTTGATGAGGAAATTAAACAGTTACGAAAATCTATGTCACGGGCACGTAAAGATATTCGCGATCTTGCAGCAACCTTGTCTACAACTTTAGCCAAACAAGAACTTGCACTTTTTGCTGCTTATGAGCAAATGCTTAGTCACAATAGTTTAGGTAAAAAAATTGAAAAACTGATCAAAGAAGAGAGCCTTTGGGCAGCAACGGCTCTGCGAAAAGTGATTGATGACAATGTGAAGCGCTTTATGGCAATGGATGATCCATATTTGCAGGAGCGAGCTACAGATGTCCTAGATCTAGGACGAAGAGTTCTGAACCATTTACAAGAACAAAGTAGTAAGCCTCAGCAATTTCCTAGAAAAACAATTTTAATATCTGAACAAGTAACGTCTGGAATGATTGCCGAAATTCCGCAGAAATATTTGGTTGGGATTATTTCATTAAAGGGTTCTTCAACATCTCATGCTGCTATTCTTGCTCGCTCAATGGGCATTCCCGCCTTAATGGGTTTACGGGATTGCCCTGTCACCGCTCTTGAAGGAAAACCATTGATTGTTGATGGCTATCAAAATGTACTGTTTGTTAGCCCTCGTCGTGTTTTGACTGAAGAATATAAACAACGTCAAACTGATGAACAGCATATGCTAGAGAGACTACCGAAGAAGTCCACGGCTAAGACAAAAACCCTTGATGGATTTACCATCCCTTTGATGGTGAACTCTGGAATGATTGCTGATTTTGATCATGATCTTGATCTCGATGTGGATGGCGTCGGCCTATTTAGAAGCGAATATCCATTTATGCAAAGCGATCGCTTTCCAGGTGAAAGTGAACAAAGACATTTATACAGAAGAATACTTAAAGGTTACAAAGGTAAACCCGTAGTAATAAGAACCTTAGATATCGGTGGTGATAAAACACTTCCCTATTTTCCAATTGACGAGGAAAATCCTTTCTTGGGCTGGAGGGGTATAAGAATTTCTCTGGATCATCCTGAAATTTTTCACACTCAGCTAAGGGCAATGATGTTGGCCAATGTAGGTTTAGGCAATCTTCATATCTCATTACCAATGATCTGTACCCTTTCAGAGCTTGATAAAAGTTTATTGCTTATTCGTCAGGTTTATAAGGAAATCCAAGAGGAATTTGCTTTTAGTGAAGAAGAGTTTAAGCGACCTAAAATTGGTGTAGTTATTGAAGTGCCGTCTGCTGTTTATCAAATTCGCAGTATCGCTAAGAGAGTGGATTTTATAAGTATTGGAAGTAATGATTTAACGCAATATTTGTTTGCTGTCGATAGAAACAATACTCGAGTGTCTTATCTTTATAAGGCACTGCATCCTGCAATATTATTAGCGTTAATGGAGATATGTGAGGCTGGTAACAATGAAAAAATTCCTATACATATCTGTGGTGAAATAGCAGGAAATCCCTTGGCGACCATTGTACTATTAGCGATGGGCGTTACCGGCCTAAGCATGAATATTCACTCAATTCCAAAAGTTAGACAAGTGATACAGAAATTTAGAATGTCCGATGCTTCTGCCATTTTATCGAAAACACTTAGCTATGAAACATCCTTCGAAGTACAAGAATATTTAACACGAGTACTCAAAGAACGAGGTCTTGCTGATCTCGTAAATCCAGGACATCAATAGTTTTCAATAGATCCTGACAGGTCACGTATTAATTATTAGGACAGATAATTTACTCCTAACATTTACACAAAATATTGATGTTAATATTATATAAGTGACTATAATAGCTGTATGAAAAAACCTTTCTCCCAAGCTTGCGAAAATAATAAACGTCCGATACTGGATGTTATAAGCAAGCACTTTGAAAATTCGGAACTGATCTTAGAGATTGGCAGCGGGAGTGCGCAGCATTCACTTTATTTTGCTGAAAAACTCAAACAACTTTATTGGCAAACAAGTGATCAGGAAGAGAACTTAGAAGGCATTAATCTCCAGCTAAATGAGTACCGAAAATATAACCTTGGTAGACCTTTTTCCCTTGATGTTACTCAAAACAAATGGGAAATAGAGCACTGTGATGGCGTATTTTCAGCGAATACAACCCATATTATGACTTGGTCAATGGTAGAAAAGATGTTTGAAGGTGTCGGTCATGTTTTGCTACCTAAAAAGGAATTTTGCCTCTATGGCCCCTTTAAGTTTAATGGTGAATACTCAGCAGACAGTAATAAAGCTTTCGATGAGATGTTACATGAACGTAATCCAAATTCAGGTTTAAGAAATTTCGAAGATTTACAAAAATTGGCAGAATCACAAGGCTTAAGTTTTGTTAAAAAATATGACTTGCCGGCTAATAATAATATCCTTGTTTGGCAGCAAACAAAGGATAGTTAATGTTTGAACTGACACTTTTAGAACTCAGCCTTTTTTTAATAACAGGAGCCTTTGCAGGATTGCTTGCTGGCTTATTGGGGGTTGGTGGTGGTCTATTTATTGTCCCGGTATTACTTTTTGTTTTGCCACTAGCCGGTATTGATTCTCCCCAATTGATGACAGTTTGTGTGGCAACGTCACTTTGTACCATTGTAATAACATCCCTGTCATCGGTTATAGCTCATCATAAACATCAAGCGATTATATGGCCGGTTTTTTGGAGATTTTTCCCCGGCCTAACCATAGGAGCGATAATCGGCGCGGTTGTTGCAGATATGGTATCTCAACAATTCTTAAAAAACTTGTTTGCAATCTCAGTTATTCTTATTAGCTTAAAAATGTTATTCCATTATCGTCCTAAAAATTCGAATGAAATACCGGGTTTTATGAGTATTGCTGGTAGTGGAACACTCATTGGTGGGTTATCAGCAATGATTGGAATTGGTGGTGGCGCATTAATTGTTCCATTACTCAGTTACTGGAAGACACCTATGGCAAAAGCAGTGGCCACTTCAGCGGCTGGTGGGTTGCCTATCGCAATAGCTGGGACCATAGGTTTTATCTTTACAGGGTTAAATCAACAAGGTTTACCGGCTTATAGTAGTGGCTACGTATATTGGCCTGCAGTTTTAGGTATTATCAGTACCTCAGTTGTTTTTGCACCCATAGGGGCAAAATTTGCACACAAGATTTCAGCACCCTTATTATCACGTATTTTTGCCGTGTTTTTATTGGTGGTTGGTAGTAAAGTATTGCTCTACTAAATATGAGAATTTTCTATAATCGATCCGAATATAGTGTAATTTGGAGCTTTTTGGTACGACTTTAGGTCCAACTGAGGGTTATAAGATAAACTCTACCAAAAATCGGCTCACTGATTTAGAATATCGATACTTATAACGAATACTTAAAAAAACTAACTGGAAGCTATACAATGCATCAATATCTTGACCTAATGCAGAAAATTCTCGATGAAGGCGCTGAAAAGGGCGATCGTACTGGAACAGGCACCCTGAGTATTTTTGGTCATCAAATGCGCTTTAATTTGCAAGATGGTTTTCCGATGGTGACAACCAAGAAGCTGCATCTCCGTTCAATTATCCATGAGCTTATTTGGTTTCTAAATGGTGATACAAATATTGCTTATCTTAAAGAGAAAGGTGTTTCAATTTGGGATGAGTGGGCAGATAAAGACGGTAATCTTGGTCCTGTGTATGGTCATCAATGGCGTTCGTGGCCAAAGCCAGACGGTGGACATATTGACCAAATCTCACAAGTGGTTGAGCAGATAAAAACCAATCCTAATTCTCGCAGGCATATCGTTTCTGCATGGAATGTAGCAGAAGTTGAGAATATGGCGTTGCCACCTTGCCATTTGTTATTTCAGTTTTATGTTGCTGATGGTAAGTTATCATG
>JAAGZM010000658.1 GCA_024206355.1 Gammaproteobacteria bacterium
AGTAGATGAGTTGTAAATGAATCCAGTTTTTATTGCGTCAGTATTTATTTTTCCTGTATCAATGTATGCATATTTAGCAGCATCTAACCGAGCATTCAGCGCATTGACTATCATTGCGATAGACTCATCCGCATTATTCTCTAGTTCAATCAGTCCAATAATATCGCTATCCATTAGCTTGAGTGCTGTCACTGTTTTATCGAGTTGTCTCTTAAGCTCTAGCGCGCTATCAGCACCACGACAGTTACATATTGCCTTGCCATCATCGACAGTTGAAAAAAAGTTTAAAACATTAAAACTAGCGACTTGCAATTGTCCAGCAACTATTGGCTTCTCTATCTTAGAATTTTCTCTGTTAAAAATATTATCTCCCGTTGGCTCTATACGCCAACCATCTGTACCACGACCACCACTACCTTTAGAGTAACGTAAAATGCCTACAACACCAGAGATAGAGTCACCTACTCGGATAGAATAATCAGCTTGATTACCTGCATTCAAGTGACGAAAGATAGAAGGGTTTGATGAGTTCATCCCATCATCAAAAATGATAGAGCGTGACGCGAGTGCATTTATATGAGCTGTGTAAGCCTTAGAATTAGGTTGATTATTATTGGTGAACTGTTGAGTTAGACCACCTTGTACCAAGTTAACTTCGCCAAATTGTTCGAGATATCGAAGACTTGAAACTGTCAGTTTTTGAGGTATTTGAATCAACATACCTTCATAGTGCTCTAAATCAGCGATTTTTTTGCCTTTACTGTTGCTCATTAACTTCTTAGTTGGAAGCATTATTTTCGTCGGTTGAATTTTACCTGTCCCAGAAATTTTTACCGATATAGCTTTGATCTGAGTTTCGCCATAAAACTCTCTTACAGTTCCCGTTAGTTCTACTGCATCTCCAACACTAACATCAACGTTCGGTTTCATACCATCAAAGACAAATATACCATCTGAAGTTGAACTATCATTATCTGTAGCCTCTTGTTGAATATAAAAGCCACCTAAATTACTCAAAGTGTCTTTGTCATTATTTTGAAAGTCACCTGTGACTATTGCTGATAGTGAGACAGTTTGCTCTTGCAGCGGACTCTTTGAGGCAAAACCCTGAATATCTGAAATAGAAGTTGTTGCCGCAATACAAGACGATATTGAAAAGATGGCAAAAATAGCTAGTGCTATTGTCAGGCTTTTTCGAATACACGGATTAATCATTAACATATCCTTTACACAAAAAAAGTCACAAATACAGGTCACAAATTGACCAAATGGTTAACTTTGTTTTATCATTGGTAACTATACATCAGTACAGATAATAGTGTTAATGTATAAGCAGCTAATTATAATTATTTAATACTAATTTTAAAGGTGTAATTTTTAATGCTACCCCAAGAAGTTATTTGCACAAAACGCGAAGGTAATGCCCTAAGCGCAGAAGAAATCACTTTCTTTATTGAGGGAATGGTCAAAGGTTCTTTCTCAGAAAGTCAGGTTTCAGCACTGGTAATGGCGGTTTATTTTCAAGGCATGAATCGGGATGAATGTGTCAATTTAACTCGAGCTCTTCAATTTTCAGGTTCGACACTTCAATGGTCAGAAATGGATCTAAATGGCCCTGTGGTTGATAAGCATTCAACGGGGGGCGTTGGCGATAAAGTAAGTATTATGTTAGCTCCAATGTTGGTGGCTTGTGGTGTGCATGTGCCAATGATTTCAGGTAGAGGATTGGGTCATACGGGTGGCACCTTGGATAAGATGGATAGCATTGCTGGCTATAATACATCACCCTCTATTGAAGACTTTCAACGAATTGTAGCAACCACAGGTTGTGCCATTGTCGGGCAGACTGCTGAACTTGCTCCAGCTGATAAACAGTTGTATGGAATTCGTGATGTGACTGGAACGGTTGAATCTATCCCGATGATTACCGCATCAATCTTATCTAAAAAGCTATCTGCAGGTCTTGATAGTTTGGTAATGGACGTTAAGGTAGGAACAGGTTCTTTCAATGTTAGCTATGACATTGCGAAAGCGTTAGCTGTGAATCTGGTTGAAGTAGGTGACGGTTTTGGACTACCTATTTCTGCCGTTATAACTGACATGAACCAAGTACTTGGGAATACTGCTGGAAATGCATTAGAAATTATAGAAACATTAGACTATTTGACGGGTGAATATCGTGAACCACGCCTTCATGAGGTGATCGTTGAACTTGGTGCTGAACTGTTATTGCTTAGTGGTGTTGCAGTTAATATTGGATCTGCTCGTTTAAAAATGAGTGATAGTTTAACCTCTGGACTGGCCGCAGAAATTTTTGCGAGAATGGTCACAGATTTAGGTGGACCAAGTGATTTATTAGAGAAGAGAGACTTGTATCTTCAGGCTGCTCCAATTGTGGTTCCTGTTTTTATAAATAAAGAACATTCAAATATAAAGAGTACAATGCAAGTTGAAACTGTCAATGGACGTGCATTAGGCAATGCTGTTGTCGCCTTAGGTGGTGGTCGGGTAAAGGCGCAAGATGCTGTAGATCATTCAGTTGGGCTTAGTGCAATAAAAGGAATTGGTGAAAGCGTTGATGACAATGAACCTTTGTTATTTGTTCATGCTAAGAACCAGACTGATGCTGACATAGCCATTGAAAGAATACATGAAGCTTTTACTTATTGTGAAAGCGTTGATGTTGCTAAAAGTGCAATCATTGATAAAGTGAATACGCAAAACCTGTAGAAAAATCGATAAATTGAGGTCGAATAGAATGAAAATCGTAAAATCTTCAGTGCAGGAAGATGAGAGCCAACCAATATACAAGGGAGACTCGACTGTAGGTGAAGTGTGCAATCCTGGTATTGATTTTAATATCAAGTATATCGATGATATTAGAGTTAATTTAAGTGCAATACAAAGACGTACGGCAACGATGATCGCAAGGCGTGCCTTGAAAAAAGATTGGCAAGCTGCTTGGTTAATCAAAGCGATAAGTTGTATTGATTTGACAACTTTATCTGGTCAAGACACTCCGGGAAAAGTTCGTCGTCTTTGTGCTAAAGCACAAACGCCTATCAGCCGTGAATTACAAAAAGAGTTAGGAATAGAGTCGCTAGGCATAACAACTGGGGCTGTATGTGTTTACCATGAGATGGTAGAAACAGCTGTAAAAGCATTAAAAGGCACAAATATTCCTGTTGCTGCTGTTTCCACAGGATTTCCAGCTGGATTATCATCATTTTCTACACGCATTCAGGAAGTGAAAAACTCTGTAGCAGCCGGTGCTAAAGAAATTGATATTGTGATTACACGTGGCAATGTGCTTAATGGAAATTGGAAGGCTTTATATGATGAAGTCAGCGCCTTTAAGAAAGCTTGTGGTGATGTACATATGAAGACAATTATATCCACAGGTGAATTGAGTACTTTAAATAATGTTGCTCGCGCATCAATGGTATCAATGATGGCAGGAAGTGATTTCATTAAAACCTCAACAGGTATGGAATCAAAAAATGCTACTCTAGCCTTTGCTCTAGTTATGGCACGAATGATCCGTCAATATCATTCTTTAACCGGTTATCGTGTAGGTTTTAAGCCTGCTGGTGGTATTAGCTCTGCAAAAGATGCAATAAATTATCTTGTTTTGATGAAGGAAGAGCTAGGAAATTCTTGGCTAAATCCTGAAATGTTTCGCTTTGGTGCCTCTAGTCTTCTTGCTGATATTGAACGTCAGTTAGAACATCATGCAACGGGTCGATATTCTGCATTTAATCGCCATCCAATCAGCTAATTATCAATTATGAACAATGGAACTATCTATGAACCTAGAATCCTCAGTTGACCGGCTCTGACTTATGGTTATTTATTTCAAAACAGCAACTTACAGAAGGATTAGTATTCACCCATTGAGTGAGTTTGCCTACACATTTGATTGCACGTTTTTTAGACTTATTGACTTG
>JAAGZM010000659.1 GCA_024206355.1 Gammaproteobacteria bacterium
ATTTGTTTTTGCTATGAAAGCATGCTCTTTAATTTGCTTATATTTTTTGTATATATGAACCCATTGTTCAACTTTATATTTCAGAGGTTCAATTATTATATGAAAAGTATATCTTATTTAATAATCTTGTAATAACCTACTCAGATTGAGCCAGTAAACAAGGAAATATTGTTGTTGAAAATTATTAATATTGAGAATTCAAAAGAATTATATCTGTCAGTTGATCAGTATATTTTAGAACAAAGTTATTTTTGCTTTATCGATTGGTTTCTTGTTGAAAACATATTATCTTTTAATGATTATAGTGATTGGAGAGTTCAAAAAATTAATTATATAGATGATTGTATCAATCTCAGCGAACATCAATTAATAAATCTCCTAAAAAAAATTGATAATTATCTCACAAAACTAAATTTCACAGCTCACAATGAGATATTTTACTCCTGGCAAAATGATGATCTTACTCAATTATGTATTTCCAGTAATACCAATTTCAACCAACTACTATCTGCTAAATGGGTACGAAATAAATCTATTCCACAATTTGATTTATTTTTGGATAGTACAGATGAACTGATCCGATATGATATCGTGGAATCGATTGCGAACCAAAAGTATGGTAAAGCGAAAGAGCATTTGAATAAACTCGTTGCAATGACCCTCCAACAAGAAAAAAAACCTGAGATATTTACAAGCTATCAACAGTTAATCGACTATGGAAAATATATTGAAGTTCAATCAATTATTAGTAGAGAGAAAATAATATTTGAGATAGAAAAGCTTGAAGATATAATATCACCATTAGCGCAAAACATGATGAATATCCAATCAAAAGAATATTTATTATATGCTTGGAAATGGATTGCCAGAAGTAGTAGTAAATACCCCTTTGATTCGAACAACCCAATAACTCATTCAAGTTATACTTTCTTAAAATTATCAGATTATAAATCTGCAGTTAACTCTATTACTGAAGTACCTAACTATAAAAACAATACTATTTTACTGTATCGGCTTGTAATGAGTTATGCTGCCTTAGGACAAAGAGAAAAAAGCATGATTCATTTCTGCTTATTGTGGGAATTAGATAATCAGTTTGCCATTTCTCAATTAGAGAAACAGACAAAGTTTGAGCCATTTTTACAACCATTAGTCAGTTTATTATTGGAGTTCAATGGTGAATTTGATGAGAAATATTTAGAGTTATTTCCAGCCTATGTATTTTCTCAGCAAAGTTACTTAGTACATTCAAAGGATCTTCTCAAATTACTAAACAATGAAAAAACACTCTGTATGATCTCATTAATAAGAAAAAAATTAGAGAAAGGAGATGAATATAAACTCCGTAAAGAAATACAATCTTTCCATGTTCGCTTATTACAAATATACTTAGATACAATCGACTAACATATTGTTTTTCTATAACTGAAAATTTATACAAACATACTGGACAATGAAAACGATGGTGTTTATTCTTCCTCCTACTTTTTATCTGAAAAGGAATTATCTATGTTAAGTATCAACAAATCTAAATTTGCAGCTTTATGTTTAATCGTTACGGCTCTGCTATCCACAGTTAAACTATATGCTGAAAATGAACGGACTCTGGCTGTTGAACAGACTGTTGTTACCAAACATTCAACAAAAGTAAATGGCAAGAAATTCAGCTACCAAGCAACCACTGGAACTCAACCTGTTTGGAATAAGAGCGGCGATGCTATAGCAAGTCTTTTTTACACTTATTATCAAAGAACTGATATCAAAGATAACAGTAGCCGTCCTTTAGTTATTTCATTTAATGGTGGCCCAGGTTCTGCTTCTGTCTGGATGCATGTTGCTTATACTGGTCCTCGTATTTTGAATGTTAATGATGAAGGATATCCGCTGCAACCTTATGGTGTTAAGACTAATCACTATTCAATTTTAGATGTTGCTGATATCGTTTTTGTTAATCCTGTTAATACGGGTTATTCACGTGTTTTACCTGACAAAGAAGGGAAGTTCCCATCAAAAGAAGAGCAGACAAAAATGTTCTTCGGTGTTAATGCTGATATTAAATATTTAGCCGAATGGGTAAACACATTTGTCACGCGTAATAACCGATGGCGTTCGCCTAAGTATCTTATCGGAGAAAGTTACGGAACGATTCGAGTTTCCGGTCTTGCTCTCGAGTTACAAAATAGGCAGTGGATGTACCTCAATGGTGTAATTCTTGTATCGCCAACAGATATTGGTATTAAACGTGATGGTCCGGTTCGAGTTGCTAACCGCTTACCTTATTTTGCAGCTACAGCTTGGCACCACAAAGTATTAAATGAAGCGCTACAAAATAAAGATCTTGATGATGTCCTTTCTGAAGTTGAAAGCTTTGCGATGAATAGTTATTTGCCTGCCTTAACTAAAGGAGGGTTTATTGAGCAATCAGAGAAGCAAAAAATTGCTGAGAAAGTAGCCTATTACTCAGGGCTGAGTATTGAAGATGTTCTAGGTAGTAACTTAGATATAAGCAATTCATTTTTTTGGAAGTCTCTATTGCGAGATAAAAAACTAACTATCGGACGTTTAGATTCTCGTTACTTAGGCATCGATAAAAAGTCGGTTGGTGATTCTCCAGAATACAATGCTGAACTTTCTTCATGGCTACACAGTTTCACTCCAGCTATAAACTATTATCTACGAGAAGAGTTAAAGTTTAAAACTGATATCAAATACAATATGTTTGGAGATGTACATCCATGGGATAATCGGAAAAATCAAACTGGTCAGAATTTACGCCTAGCAATGACTGAAAATCCATATCTGAATGTGATGATACAGTCTGGCTACTACGATGGTGCAACAAACTACTTCGACGCTAAATATACACTTGCACAACTAGATCCCAGTGGACTAATGTCAGAGCGCCTCTCTTTCAAAGGCTATCGAAGCGGTCACATGATGTATCTACGCCGCAAAGATCTAAAACAGTCAAACCAAGATCTACGCGACTTCATCAATAACACACTAGTTAAGTCTGACCAACCTGCAGTGTATTTAAATAAGTAAGGTTGGATATTCATTAGGTGCTTTGTAATGGCACTCAAACGAGTCCAACTGAAGAACCCAGGTTCAATGAACCGTCATTAAGAACGATTAGCCAAATGAAAAACTATCACTAAACTAGTTTTAGAGGTAAAATCGCATCTTAAATTTTAGAAAAATATAGATAATTCAATGACTGATTCAGATACTACAGTACCAACAAACTTTATACGCCAGATTATTGATACAGATTTGGCCAATGGGAAAAATGACGGCAAGGTGAAAACTCGTTTTCCTCCTGAACCGAATGGTTTTTTGCATATTGGACATGCGAAAGCAATTTGCGTGAGTTTTGGTATTGCTGATGATTATCAAGGTAGTTGTAACCTACGTTTTGATGATACGAATCCTGCAAAAGAAGAAGCTCGATACGCTGAATCGATAAAGAAAGACGTTGAATGGTTAGGTTTTGAATGGGACGAGCTTTTACATACGTCTGATTATTTCCAACAGCTCTTTGATTATGCTGTCATCCTAATTGAACAAGGTAATGCTTATGTTGATTCGCTGACTGCTGATCAAATTCGAGAACATCGTGGTTCTTTGACTGAGTCTGGGAAGAATAGTCCTTATCGTGATCGTAGTGTTGAGGAAAATTTAGATTTATTTCAGCGAATGAAGAGCGGTGAGTTTGCCGATGGAGAATATCTACTTCGTGCGAAGATAGATATGAGTTCACCGAACATTAATATGCGTGATCCGGCAGTATTTAGAATTCGTCACATTGAGCATCACAATACTGGTAGTGACTGGTGTATTTATCCCATGTATGACTATGCGCATTGTATGTCAGATATGTTGGAAGGTATTACCCATTCCCTATGTTCTTTAGAGTTTGAAGATCATCGACCTTTGTATGATTGGTTTCTTGATAACTTGCCCGTACCTTGTCATCCACAGCAGATTGAGTTTTCTAGATTGAATCTTGAACATACCGTTATGAGTAAGCGTAAGCTAAATCAACTAGTTATTGATGAAACGGTTGATGGATGGGATGATCCGCGAATGCCTACATTGTCAGGTATGCGTCGACGTGGTTATACGCCAGAGTCCGTTCGTGATTTTATTAGTCGAGTTGGTGTGACTAAAAAGAATAATACGGTAGAAATGAGTCTTTTAGAGAGTTGTATTCGAGAAGATCTTGGACAACGATGCGCTCGGGTTATGGCGGTTATAGATCCTATAAAAGTTATTTTAACCAATTATCCTGAAGATAAAGTTGAGATGATGGATGCGCCATTTCATCCACAAAAACCAGAGTTAGGGCAACGAGAATTGCCTTTTTCTAGAGAAATTTATATTGATAGTAGTGACTTTAAAGAGGATGCTAATCGTAAATATTTTCGATTAAAATCTGGTGGGTCTGTTAGATTAAGATATGGCTACATTATCGATTTTCAACAGGTTATCAAAGACAATGAAGACAATATTGTAGAACTTCACTGTACTTATGATCCTGAAACTAAGTCTGGTCAAGATAAAAGTGGCCGTAAAGTTAAAGGTGTTATTCACTGGTTATCTGCTGAACAAGCTAAACCAGCGGTTGTGAGAATGTATGATCGCCTCTTCACTGAAGCTACTCCAGATGTGGGGCATGGAGATATACCTTTTACTGATTTTATTAATTTTGACTCTTGTGAAATTTTTGACAAGGCATTGGTTGAGCCATCACTGGCTGATTGTGAGCCTGGAAGTTTGTTCCAATTTGAGCGTCAGGGTTATTTTGCTGCTGATTCAGTGGATCATAAGCCTACAGAAAAACTTGTTTTTAATCGAACAGTGGCATTAAGAGATACTTGGGCGAAGGTTCAAGTTAGATAATGTTAGACGATGCTAAAAGAAAAGCATATTTAAAGGCTATGGATATCACCGAGTGGCAGTTGAGAGATCCTCAGATAGTTGAGGACATAGAAACTGTACCTGTGCTGAACGAGCTAGAAATCAAACGGCCAAAACCAGAAGTTAATATTGACCAGCCAGTGAAAGCTCTAGAGAGTTTAATTGCTAATGGTCTAATTCCTCTCAATCAAGGCAGTAAAAATGGATTGCTTGTAGTTCTTTCTGAAGAGCGAAAATCGTTGCGTCCTGAGAGTCGAGAATTAATTAGTAAAATGCTTAAAGGTATCCATTTCTTGCCTTCTGAAACTGGCTTTGCTGTCATTGGAGACAAGGCTGAGACGGCTAGCGAGACTGTTAATTTAGAGTCAATCAAAGCAATATTAGTTTTTGGCAATGAGGCTGGTCGTCGATTAGTGAGAGTTGCGGGTGCACGCATTGTTCCCGGAAGTGAAGTCTTTTCCCTGCATAATAGAAGTATTGTCGTTACCTGGCATCCTGATGAGTTAATAAATAGTAATCAAAATAAGAAACAAGCTTGGGCTGATCTAAAACAACTAGTACAATTTTTTAACAATGACTAATGCCTAGTTCCGCATCAACAAATCCTCGGTTTTATTTAATGACTGAGGATATACTTCCCAATGTTTTAATCATTGAAAACCAATCATATCCAGTTGGCTGGAGTGAGCAGATATTTAAAGATTGTCTTGACGAAAAACAATATATCTCTCAAGTATTGAAGATTAATGAAACCATAGTTGGCTATTATGTCGTACAAAAAATTCTTGATGAATATCATATTTTAAATATCTGTGTTGCACCTGACTATTTAGGAAAGGGTTTTGGTCGTTTTCAGCTAGAGGTAATACAAAAATCAGCTGAATCTACATTCATTAATCGTATTTTGTTAGAAGTCAGAGCGAGTAATAAAGTTGCCAGAAAACTCTATACATCATCAGGTTTTCATATTATTGGCAAAAGAAAAGGCTATTATCCTGCTCATGATGGGAGAGAAGATGCCCATGTGATGGAATTAGCTCTTTTCTAATGGCCTAAACGTTTCTGTTTTTTGCAGGAAATAGGTATAATCCCCCCAGAAATTTTTATCCATTTTATTCTTATTTATAAAGCAGTGCACTATATCTATGAGTCAGCTATCTGAACAAATACGCAAACGTCGCACTTTTGCTATCATCTCGCACCCAGATGCTGGTAAAACAACGATTACTGAAAAACTCTTACTTTATGGAAATGCTATTCAGATAGCAGGCACAGTAAAGAGTCGGAAGTCATCACGCCATGCCACATCCGATTGGATGGAAATGGAAAAACAACGTGGTATCTCGGTTACAACCTCAGTGATGCAATTTCCCTATAAGGCAAGCACGATAAATCTTTTGGATACACCCGGGCACGCTGACTTCTCTGAAGACACATACCGTACTTTGACTGCTGTTGATTCATCATTGATGGTAATTGACGGTGCTAAGGGTGTAGAAGCTAGAACAATTAAATTGATGGATGTTTGTCGACTCAGAGACACTCCTATTTTAACCTTTATCAATAAGATGGATCGAGATATCCGTGATCCCATTGATTTACTCGATGAAGTTGAAGATGTTTTAAAAATTAATTGTGCACCGATAACTTGGCCAATAGGAATGGGTAAATACTTTAAAGGTGTTTATCATCTCTATAACGATAAAATTTATCTTTACTCAAAAGGCAAAGGTCACACTATCCAAGATGAAAACATCATTGAAGGGTTAGATAACCCAAAGCTAGATGAAGCTATTGGAAGTCTTGCTGAAGAATTACGAGAAGAACTAGAGTTAGTTCGTGGTGCCAGCCATGAATTTGACAAGGAAGACTTTATAACGGGTAAGTTAACTCCTGTTTATTTTGGTACTGCATTGGGTAATTTCGGTGTCGATCACATGCTTGATGGTCTAGTCGAATGGGCTCCTACGCCATTACCAAGACAGACTGAGAATAGAGAAGTAAGTGCTGATGAAGAAAATTTCAGCGGCTTTGTTTTTAAAATTCAAGCGAATATGGATCCTGCTCATCGTGACAGAATAGCTTTTATGAGAGTTTGCTCTGGTAAATATGAAAAGGGCATGAAGTTACATCAGGTGCGGATCGGTAAAAATGTAACAATAGCTAATGCATTAACCTTTTTTGCAGGTGACAGAGAACATCTAGAAGAGGCTTGGCCTGGCGATATAATTGGCCTGCATAATCATGGTACTATTCAAATAGGTGATACCTTCACGGAAGGTGAAAAGCTAAGGTTTGCTGGTATTCCTAATTTTGCACCCGAATTGTTTAGAAGAGTACGCTTAAAAGATCCATTGAAAAATAAGGCTCTCCTCAAAGGTTTGGTTCAATTGTCAGAAGAGGGCGCGACACAAGTATTTAAACCGTTTAACAATAACGATATTATTCTTGGTGCTGTAGGAGTGTTGCAGTTTGACGTTGTTGAGCATCGTTTAAAAGCAGAATATGGTGTTGATTGTATTTATGATAATATCAATGTAGCAACAGCTCGTTGGATTAGTTGTGACGATGAAAAAATGCTGCAAGACTTTAGAAATAAGGCATCGGATAACTTGTCTGTCGATGGCGCTGGAAATTTGACTTACCTAGCACCGACACAGGTTAACTTAAGTTTAACGATGGAACGTTGGCCTGATATAGAGTTTAGAGCGACAAGAGAACATTAATTAATACTTATTATAAAAATAAGAATTAAACAATAAAAATAGGAATAAATGTTGGAATTATTTGATACACATTGCCATTTGAATTTTCCTACCTTCGATAGAGACAGAAAAATGCTGATCGATTAGCATACGGATAAACATCTTGAAGACTTGGAGAAG
>JAAGZM010000660.1 GCA_024206355.1 Gammaproteobacteria bacterium
TTAGTGTTGAGAGTTTCGGAATCAGTTTCAGGAATTGCATAAACATGGTTATAAGGTTTATAACCAGAATTTAATTGTTGTTGCCAATACATTGCCTCATATTTAGTGCCCCGAATGACGATAAAATTTTGAATAGAAGAGCTTTTCATAATGCTTGAAAGAAAGCTGATATTCACTATCGAAGATTTTTCTTGATAACGATACATTTTGTTTGCTATAGAATTTGCCAGATCTAAAAAACCTTCATTGAATGAAAGGAAGTACAGATTAAATAAGTCATCAACAGTAGTGTCTAGAGAGTTAGTTTTTATCGCTTGAAAAATAGTATCAACATTTTCAGACTCAATTAGATGGCAGCCAATTTTGATTAACCAATGAAAATCATTCTCATCCCATTGGTATTGTAGCTTCATGATCAAAGCATTGAGTAGAGATAAATAATGCTTTGTCTTTTTTACGGTGTTATCCCAGTAATTTTGTTGGATATCCATTAGCGCAAAGAGTGCTGCTGCTGAAAAATTATCGCGATTAAATTGCCTTGCTGCTACAAATAATGTGCTGATGAATTTACAGTTATCATAGCAACAAATGTATTGATTAATATCGGGGAATTTCTTGTTTAGTCGAGCTGCAATTAACTGTTGTCGTGCAGACTCAAGTGCCAACGGGACCTGTTTGATATGCATTGATGTTAAATCTGAAATCTGCTGATAAGATTTGATTCGGCGTATTTTGGAAGAAGGGGTTTTTTCTGTATTCTCATTGATACCATAGGCGGCATTAAAAGCAGTGAAGCCATCTACATCAAGTAACTCCTTAATATGCTCGAAATTGATATTGTAGTATTCGATAGATGTTTGATCAAATTTTGTGCCACAAAAAAAAGCACCTGTCTCAGATTGTAAATATTGAATAATCCATTGTGCAGAGTTAATGGCAGGGACAGCGAAATTACCTTCAAAAAAGTAACCTGATGCCTTTGTTAAGAGATTGATTAAATTAGAATTTATTGTAAGTAACTTTGTGTCGTCTTCAGGTGAATAAAACCCGCCGTCGATGTGATCATAAGTTTCAGAATTAACAGCTTGAATAAACAGGGAGTAAATCTTGTCTTCATTTAAAGAAGATATTTCATCCGATGAATCAGAAAAACCAAGTGCTAAGAATAGAAGCAAATAATAACAATCCACAACATCAAGTTGTTGTGGATTGGTTGAAAGTTTTGACATCTGCGTTTCAAACAAATTCGAAAAAGTATTAGATATTTGTTGCTGAAAAAGACTCATTTAATATATTTTGCTAACTGTTATTTCTTTGTACGCAAA
>JAAGZM010000661.1 GCA_024206355.1 Gammaproteobacteria bacterium
AGCTCAAAGGTATTTAGCGCTTATTTATTCGATTCCTTATGCTATAGGGTGGTTGATAACTTTTATAGCTTCATTCTTTACTGATGTAGCCTTGCAGATAGAGTTGTTAAAAGGTGACGCGTTTTATATTAACATTGTAATCTTATCGTTTTACTTTGGCGGTGGTGCTGCTGAGGGTATAGTTAAACAAATTAAAGATAAGTAACAATATTGTTACTTTTTTAAAATAGTGTTATTGTACAAGGACTTTTAAACAAGATGGATATATTTTTATGCCTTCTACAAGAAAGCGAAAGCGCACTGGCGGCAGCAAGAACAACAAGTAGTAATACAGAGTTGTTTTTTGCTTACGTATTGCTAGCAGTTATAACTAAAAGGCCTCACTTGTTGATGGCTTTTTTTATGGGCTGTTTATTGTTTGAGTGTGCAATATTTGACTCGCTAACAGAATATCAATTGTACTTGATAGGGTTTTTAATTTATTCCTATGTAATACCGTGTAATGTTTTTTCTCACAAAACTAAGTTAGCATGTGCAATAATGTGTTTTTTATGTCTTTTATGTGCTTATGATGCGGCTTTTTATGGGGTAAATGGATTTTATGGGGAGCGTGAAACTTTTGTTTATAACAATATCGAACACCTTTTTATATGTTCTCATTGCCTCATTATCTGCTCATTTGTTGATATCGAGAGAATTAGA
>JAAGZM010000662.1 GCA_024206355.1 Gammaproteobacteria bacterium
ATCAATTGTAAAAATACTACTCCCTGAACCAGTGTACGGATAATGATATTCTGTAACAAGTTCACTTTTTACTAGTTGACTGTTGCCATTTGTTACCAGATAATAATTCTCATAGTTGTAAGTATCTTGATTTGACCCAGCTCTCACATCGGTAGTTTCATTGAATTGCAATAAAAACACAAGCATGCTCAGGTCAACAATCCTCAATTCTGCAAACTCTCCGAAACTGGTGGACTGGCTTGTAATGGTCGTGCCTTTCGCCGTCGGGATGTTTGGGCAATCTTCTGCTATAAAATCACCACCCGCGCCAGATGAGTTTTCTACATGATGATAATATGGAAGCACCATTGAATCCAAAGGAATATTATTAATTAAAAGTGTGGTTTGTAGTGCGTCAATTGTATCTGTTGAAGAATGGTATGAATGGCTGCCTGAATTTGTACTGCTCACATTATCGCCATCGGTGCAATTGTTGGTTATATTTTTGCTCCATGCTGTTGTTGTTTCCATCGGCATCCCGCTGATGTCACCGTCATACTGTCCGTTTACCGTTTTCTTAACAGCCACTATAATTTCATCAGTAAACTTATTAAATGCAGCCCCCATAAATTCTAATTCATAATCTATTCCAGTTGTTATAGAGTTTGAATCATAGCTTTCTGAAACCGTAATATCTTTTGTCGTGTTCCCTGTTGA
>JAAGZM010000663.1 GCA_024206355.1 Gammaproteobacteria bacterium
AACATGGATATACCAGCCGTTAATCTTTGATTATAAACCTTTGTGAATTTTTGTAGTTTTTCTTTAAAAACACTGTGTACACCATAGGTTAACTCAAATCGTTCATTATCCAATGGAGCCAGATCACTCTCATATTGGTTGATTTTGATAAAAAAGCTTATACCAAAAGAGACCATTGCCAAAATGGACAAAATTCCTATAACAATAGCTACATTCTTTGTCAGATTCAGTGGTTCTGTTTCAGCGATGGCTAATAAAAAAAAGAGTGGTATTACGGAACATACACTTAGTGCGACACCCTTAGCGATTAAACCTGATGCCTCCATTTTATTATCAACATACTCCAATGCCTGCTCCAGACTGATTTGGATGAGTCCAGGCTCCACTCCTTCACTGAGAGAATCTACAGCCTCAGCCTCAACTTCATCCTTCAGTAGAAAGTCAGTAGAAACACCAAAAATCTCTGTTAAGATAATTATTCTGTTTAAATCAGGTATGCTGTTAGTACTTTCCCACTTTGAGACTGACTGCCTAGAAACATTCATCTTTTCAGCCAGCTCTTCTTGCGACCAACCAAACTGTTTTCTTAATTTGACAATCTTATCTGCTAATATCATTAGGTTAATTCCTTCATCTGTTGTTGAGCAGTAAGCATAGGAAATCAGCTGGTTGCAGAACAGCAAGCTCGGTTGTTAATCTGTCAACCAGCGGTTGCAATTTAGATAATTTCGTTAAATTTAACTATTTCTTTGGATGCTGACAAGGGCTTAAGCAAATATCTTTCTCAAATAAAAAAATTCACCAGCTGTTTACTTTCAGCTCTAAACTATCATCATATAACTGGAAAGGTGACATATTGAACCTTGAATCTTATACCAAATACTTGCAAACCAAGGATAGTTTGTGCTGAAAGTGTTGCTATAACTTATGAGACCTTTTTATAGTTTTTTAGGTACTAAAAAATCATTTTTTTGATGTTTAAGATCTTTTATTAATTTTTACGATCCATCAGGAGATTCAATGAAAGTTCTTTAAATAAAATTATTTCACCACCATGTTGCTTTATGAAATTTTGTGCAGCTGCCTCTGAAGAAAAGGTACCGAGGCTTGCTCCCATCGAAGCTGGCATATCAGAACCAAGCACATAAACAGCATCTTTAGCATCGATTAAATAATCGTCATCTGGCTTATCCCAAGGCGATAAAGCCATATCATGAACATAGATCTTAGAGACATTAGATTGATTTTCTGGTTGCAAATACCAAATCATCATTTCCATGGTTGAGCAAAACTTTCTCATTTGCTCTGTTCGCGTTTCAAAGGCCTGACCCTTAGGTCCTGGAAATCTAGAGATCACCATTCCACATACATGGCACTC
>JAAGZM010000664.1 GCA_024206355.1 Gammaproteobacteria bacterium
ACCGTATCAGGTTGCCCTTTTGCTAACACTTCGAGCGGTGGTAAATCTTTCGCAGCATCGCCATCCATACCCCACTCACCACGCATCGGAAAGACATAAGTCGACGCCATGTTAAGACCACCCTTTTGATATTTAAAAGGCTCTTTAGGCATGATCCAAATCGCACCAGATTCTAATGTAGGAATATATACTAAACCAGTAGCAGGATTAAAGGCCATAGGCTGCCAATTGTGACCACCAGCAGGGCTTGGAAAAACAAGTTTCGGCTCATCAAAATATTCACCCTGCCCTGTTTCAACAGGACGACCAGTTTTCATATCGATATAAGATGCCCAATTGACAGAGACATAAGGCTTCGCAGAAATTAACTCACCAGACACTCTATCGATGGTATAGAAAAAACCATTCTTCGGCGCCTGCATGATTACCTTACGTTCCTTTCCTTGTATCGTTAAATCAGCAAGAATCATTTTTTGTGTAGCGGTAAAATCCCAATTCTCTGCAGGTGTGGTCTGGTAATACCAAACCATGCGACCTGTATCTGGATTGATAGCTAAGATTGACGCAAGATACAAGTTATCACCACCAGAGGGGCTTCGTAATTTTCGTGGATAAGGAGCAGCGTTACCGGTGCCAACATAAAGTAGATTCAATTCAGGATCATAAGCCATTCCATCCCAAACCGTACCACCTAACCCAACTTGCCAGAGACTTTTTGGATCCCACGTTTTAGCAGCAGCGACCAACTCTTCATGCTCAAATTCTTGATCAGGATTTCCTGGTACAGTAAAGAAGCGCCAGACTTGTTTGCCGGTATGGATGTCATAGGCAGTTACATAACCCCGAGCATCAAACTCAGCACCACTATTACCAATTACAACTAGGTTTTTCGCAATATAAGGAGCGCCAGTAAGTGTGTAACCACGCTCTCTATCGGTAAAAGTATCAACCTTCCAAACTATGGAGCCATCATCAGCATCTAAGGCATAAAGATAACCATCGAGCGAACCTACATAAACTTTACCCTGCCAAACAACCACACCACGATTCACCATGCCACAACAAACTTTGCGCGCAATATCAGGATCAATTTCAGGCTCAAATGTCCAACGCTTAGCACCAGTTTTAGCATCTAAAACATACACAGCACCTTTCGGGCCGCTGGAGTACATAACTCCATCAACCACTATAGGAGTCGCTTCTAGACCTTTAGTTGAGCCAGTTTCAAACTCCCAGGCAAAACCAAGCTGAGAAACATTTTCACGATTAATTTGAGTAAGAGGAGAATGATAAGTTTGCTGATAATCTCTGCCGCCGGTCAACCAAGAGCCAGGTTCTTTATCGATAGCAACTAATCGTTGAGCATCAATATTTCCAACTTTAACTTTATCAGGCAAAGACTCAGTGTACTCAACATGATCAGTATCACACCCATCAAGAAAGAAAAGATATCCCATCAAAATTGCAACAGGAAGAAGCTTAACAGGATTACGCATAGTAACATCTCTCAAAATTCTTATTATTTTGGCTAATCATTGTGCTGCTCAAAAAGGAGAAAATCAAGCTGATAATCTGGTACTTTTAATACATGATATTGTTCATAATTAGGATAGTTATGAGCTATCTTTTGCTTAACAATGAGCGTTTAGTTCAGTTGTTGATAAAACTAGTTTTAGAAACTAGGATCTTTTAAACAACAATAAGAAAATCATCATCCGATAGAACGACTGGCAATTTCCCAACGAGGTTATCCGCACCCACAGCTTCAAGTAACGTCATGCCCTCTTCGCGCAGTTGTTGCGACAACGGCACATAAGGTAATCGGAATACTGGCAAAACTGCTTTAGTCATCATCAGCGCAGTATTGATAGCAATAGGATTAGGTTCACAGAACAACCAAGACATTAGTGCTTGAACGGATTGATTGAGTTCTGGCTCATTGTTATCCATCAGTATACGCATGATCCCAGGAATTATATTTGAGGTAACCGAAATCACTCCATGTGATGCGTGTTTATGACGGCCTTCGAAACATTCATTATCATTCCCTGACCAACAGGCGATACCTCTTTGTTCGTAGTATTCGATGCGTTCATTTCCAGAGCACTCTTTAACACCAATAAAATTTTCATGCTTGGCTAACTTTTCAATAATTGCAGGAGAAATGTCCTGACCTGTTCGACCAGGAACGTTATAGATGAACGCTGGTCCGACATCGAGCACTTTCAGTAAGTGTGCTAAAACACCTTGATCAGACGTTTTTCCATAATAAGGATTTATTTGAAGTGAACCGTGCATTCCAGAAGCAAAACCATACTCAGTGGCTTTAACTGCTTCACGAGTATTATTAGAGCCTGAGTTACCAATAATGAGTAGCCTATCGCCAAATTTAGTGGAACTATGAGCAATTAGCATTAGATGTTCTTCCCAATCTAATAACTGACCTTCACCTGTAGTTCCGCCAACGATAATGCCGTCAACACCTGCAGCAATTTGTTGTGTTACCAATGCATCATAACAATCAAGATCTATATCGCCTTGCTCAGTATAAGGAGTCTTAATTGCTGTGAGTAAACTTGCTTTTCGAAACTGTTCCATATTCATCTTTTTCTGATTAATTGCACTTACTGCTTACGATACATAGCAAGCTAAATTAAAGCTATATTTTTCTAACCATTTTCTACAAGAAATGATACCTTAAATCATCGTTAGTTAGGAGATAATAATGAAAAATAAAACACTTACTTTGGACATTAGCCATAAAGTGGCCCATATAACACTGAGTCGCCCTGAGAAACTCAATACCATGAGCACCGATTTCTGGTTAGAGTTTCCTAAGCTTATCAAAAAACTCAATGATAATGCTGCGGCGCGTGTCATTGTTATTTCCTCCACCGGTAAACATTTTACTGCTGGTATGGATCTAGAGGTTTTCACCAGCGGTACACTTTCACAAGAGGCTGAAACTGGTCGAAAAAATGAACATCTCAGGCAACTTGTAATTCAGTTTCAGGAAGCCTTTAATTTATTAGAGAAAATCCGTATTCCTGTACTAGTGGCGACCCAAGGCGGATGTATTGGCGGTGGAGTTGATATGATTTCTGCCTGTGACAGTCGCTACTGTACTGAAGATGCTTTTTTTAGTATTGAAGAAATAAAGCTAGGAATGACGGCTGATTTAGGCACTTTACAACGACTCCCTCATATTATTCCACAAGGTCTTATTCGTGAACTTGCCTATACAGGAAGACGGCTGATGGCATCAGAAGCTAAAGAAGCCGGATTAGTGAATAAAGTTTTTGCTGATCAAGAAACGATGCTGACTTATGTTATGGAAATTGCCAAACAAATTGCTACTAACTCACCACTTGCTGTAGCCGGTTGTAAAGAGATGATTAACTATGCTCGCGATCATTCAGTATCCGAAAGTATTAATGCTATGTCGATTTGGCAAAGCGGCATGTTTCAACCACAAAATGACATGATGGAAACCTTTATGGCTAAGAAAGAAAAACGTGCCCCTGAGTTTGATGAACTTTGTAAGATAGAATCACCAATTCAAGATAACTAATGACAGTATGTTGAGGTTTCGTCACAAGCTTATATTACTCATCAAGTCAGTTATGTTGATTGTTTTGATTATTATTCTCTTACCAATATTAATTCCTCAAGTAATTTATGTTCGACGAAAAACACTACGAATGCCCCCAGCTTCAGGTGAGCGCTTTGGTAAAATTGAAAAGAATAGCTCTGCTGAACCTATATCGATCACTTTTATAGGCGAGTCTCCTGTTGAGGGTGTTGGTGTGACTAGCTTTGACAAAAGTCTTACCGCTCTAACTGCAGAGCACTTATCTAAGCAACTCAACTGCAATATCCATTGGCATGCAATTGGTAAGAATGGTATCGATATAAAAAGGACTAAAGATCAGCTTATCTCTGAAATTACTACCAATAAAATAGATTATCTTGTAGTAAGCTTAGGCGTTAATGATACAAAAAATCTAACACCTCTTGCTGATTGGGAAAAAGAGATAACCAGACTTATCGACAAAATTGAAAATCAGTGTACCTGTCAGATACTTTTCTTAGGCGCACCCGATATGGCTCAATTTACCGCACTACCAGCACCCTTATCAACTTTGCTCGGCTATCGAACAAATTTACTAAACTTTATCAGCAAACATCACAGGTATTCAGAACACAAATACAAATTTATATCGTCTCAAGCCAAATTTGATGCAAGCTACCTCGCCGAAGATGGCTTTCACCCTTCAGAAAAAGGCTGTGATGAAATGGGCAAAGCAATTGCCAACTTTATTGCAACTGCCTAAAACGTCTTTGTCAGGCACCGTACCCGGCACTGAAGTTTTTTACCTCTCTGCTCATATGTAAAACAATAGTAAAGCATTGACTTTACTTAATAGATAATTGATAATGTTGGCTTGTAAAAGTATCTTGAATTTATGGACAGATCTATGGAAATCGATGTAATCATTAATATCTTAGCCCGATGGGCGCACTTGCTGTTTGGTATCACTTGGATTGGTATTCTTTACTATTTCAACTTTATTCAAGGTGGTTATTTTAAAGCAGCATCACCTGAAGGTCTTGCTGATGCAAAAGCTAAACTTGCCCCCGAAGCACTTTGGTGGTTCCGTTGGGCTGCTATGTTTACTTTTATCACCGGTTTTATACTTCTTGACGCAGTTTATCGTGGACATCAGATCAATGCATTCATAACATTAGGTGCAACAATGGGTACACTGATGTTTTTAAATGTTTGGTTAATTATTTGGCCTAACCAGAAAATTGCTTTAGGTATAGTTGATGGCGACAATCAAGCAGCAGCTGCAAAAGCATTACTAGCTTCAAGAACCAATACATTATTTTCAGGCCCAATGGTTCTAGCTATGATAGGTGGACCACACTTTTCTCAATCAGGTCTAGGTTATGGATCTGCTCTAGCTTCTAATGCATTATGGGTATCACTTGCTTTGATTGCAGCAATTGAAGTGAATGCTATTGTTGGTAAGCAAGGACCAATGAGCACTGTCCGTGGCGTGATTATGAGCAGTTTAGGGTTAACTGTTGTATTTGGCGGAATATTTTTCGCCCTATAATCAATTCATGGGGTCAGTCCACATTTTTATCTGACTCTGGCCCCATTATTCTAACTAGTGATCACTGGCTTTAGAAATACCAATACCTGTTTCTGAGCGTACAAATTGCTCATTAAATAACGCCTGCTCTTTCTCTGCTTGTGGGCTCTTATCAATAAATGAAAAGAACCAAATAACGATAAATGCTAAAGGCATTGAATAAAAGGTTGGATAAGCATGGGGGAATATTGGATCTGCATTTCCTAATACACTTACCCAAACTCCAGGTCCTAGAATAATCAGACCAATTGAGCTAGTTAAACCAACAACCCCACCAGCAATAGCACCTTTGGTCGTCATTTTTGACCAGTACATCGACATAAGCAAAATAGGAAAGTTAACACTAGCAGCAATAGCCAATGCTAAGGCTGCGATAAAAGCAACATTTTGATATTCAAATGCAATACCCAATATGACCGAGACACCACCTATAGCAAACGTAGCAATACGTGAAACTTTCATTTCTTGTTCGCTGCTGACTTCACCTTTGGCAAATGTCTTGGCATATAAGTCATGAGCAATAGTTGCAGCACCAGCTAATGTTAAACCTGCTACCACGGCAAGGATTGTTGCAAATGCAACCGCTGACATAAAGCCTAGCATCCAGTCACCACCCATAAAATGAGTTACATGCAGAGCAACCATATTACCACCACCTAGAATTTTACCAGCAGCATCGTGATAATCAGGATTACCCATAACAAAGGTAATAGCTCCATAGCCAATAATGATGATAAGGATGTAAAAATACCCCATTAAGCTTGTTGCTACAAAAACAGATTTACGCGCATCACTAGCGTCTTTCACAGTAAAAAACCGCATTAGTATATGAGGTAAACCCATAATACCGAACATCATCGTCAATGCTATCGATATAGTAGAAACTGGATTCTTAAGCCACAGACCTGGCGCTAAAATATCTTCACCTTTAGGATGAACTTTTGTCGCACTTGCAAGCATGGCATCAAAGTTAAAATCAAAACTTTTAAGTATCAAAAATGAAATCATCGTGCCACCGATTAATAACAATATTGCCTTAATTAGCTGTACCCACGTGGTTGCGAGCATGCCACCAAAACTGACATACAGCATCATCAAAAAACTGACGAGCAAAACCGCATAGATGTAGTCGAGACCAAAGAGTAACTGGATCAGTTTACCAGCTCCAACCATCTGAGCGATAAGATAAAAAATAACAACCGACAGTGAACCAATTGATGAAATAATACGAATAGGCTTTTTCTTTAATCGGTAAGAGACAACATCAATAAAGGTGTAACTTCCTAAATTTCTAAGCCGCTCAGCTATAAGAAATAAAATAACTGGCCAAGCCGCCATTACGCCTACAGCTAAAACGATTGCATCGAAACCAAAACCATAGATAGCACCAGTGATACCCAGAAATGTCGCTGCTGACATAAAGTCTCCAGCGATTGCTGTTCCATTCTGCCATGGTTTGATATTGCCACCAGCCGTATAGAAATCACTCTTACTACGCATTTGACTAGCCGCCCACCAAGTAATACCAAGTGTGGCCAAAACAAATACTAAAAACATAATAATTGCAGTAATATTCAGTGCTTGTTTTTCTACAGGACCTTCTATTGCACCAGCTGCATATACAGCAGTTAAATTACAAAAGGCAAATAAAGATAAAACGATTTTTATTAGTATATTATTCATAATCAAATTCTTTTAATAATTCTTGTTTTAAGGTATCAAACTTTCGGTTAGCTATTCTCATGTAAAGGCCTGAACTAATCATGCCAAAAACAATCATAAAAACACCAATGACAAGGCCTAGTGTGATACTGCTACCTGCTGACACCGGGATTGCCATCCAGCCAGGTGCATAAGCCATGCCTAAAACAAAAATGCCATAGCCCACAAAAATCATTAAGCTAAAAATAAAACTTAACCGACCTCGTGC
>JAAGZM010000665.1 GCA_024206355.1 Gammaproteobacteria bacterium
CATTATTGTGCCACGAGGTGGTAGAAATAGAGTCGCAATTGATATGATAAAGGCACGTATCAAACAGATGGGTCAGTAGAGTCACTGGAATTTTAACTTCCCCCCAATACTCCGTTCAACCTGTTATAGATTTGTTGTATTCAAGAAGCTCGCATTCAAGAGGGTCAGATCAACTTGATGTATCAAGGGGGTCAGATCAACTTGATGGTTTTTTAAATAGTTATTGGTTAAGAAGAAATGTATTCCCTTAAGTCAGAACTCAGAATATCAGTAAGCTCAGTGAAGTTATCCTGTCCGGTCTCAGTAAACAAAAAATCAAATACTGGGTATTCACAAAAATCTATTTTACGAAGCTCCATCACGTTCTAGAAACACGATGACAGCTTTTTATAATCAAAACTTTTAACGTCTTTACCGTCGACGCCTGTATAGTTATTCAGCACCACGATGGCAAAGAAAAGCCTGCTTTATCTTTCAAAATTTCATTCCAGTCAGGCTTTTCTTTGTTCAAAGAAGGCGAGATATGGGTTGATACCATAGGAAAACTAGGTTATATCTGCACTTGTACACCAACCACCAAAGCGCATAGGATTAACCTCTATTGGTAGAATCGTACCTTTGTCATCACCTCTTAATTCATCATGAGCAAAGGCATGTTGATCTTTACCACCGGTGAGAGGCGACAACTGGCTAGAAATCAGTCGCCATATATGTCATCACCTAAGTTCAATATGAAAATATTAGTTGGAAAACAACAAACTTTCCCGGTTATACAGCTTAATAGCAGCAAGAGCAAAAATTATACCAACTACCAGAGAACTAACAATGGTGACGATGATAGATATAATCGTCACGGGCTCACCGCGCATAATTTGATTAATGACCAAGTTTTGACTTAACACCGGGATTGACATCATCCAAAGTTTTTCTTTAACTGGCATCAGCATTAAGGCCATACTCGGTATCATTGGTACAAATATTAATAAATTGACGTAGGTTTGAGCTTCTTTAAAGGATTTGCTGAAAGTTGCCACGATAGTTTGCAATGAACCTGCTAATACAGCTAAAGGTGCCAAAACTAGCGTCAATATTGTGATGTTTTTAAAACCTAAATTAAGGGTCATACCCAGTTCTTCCAATGGCATAAATGGCATCACTAATTTAAAGGTAATCAGTGTAATGGTCATAGTCATCAAACCAAAAGAAATAGTGGCAAATAATTTCCCGATTAATAAATGAGAACGCTTTATTGGATTTAGTAATAATGATTCAAGAGAATTTCGTTCTTTCTCGCCGGCCATAGTATCAATCGCGAGATACATGCTGCCCATAAATAGGCCCAATATCAGTGCATAGGGTAGGAAGGTCATTAACTGTGCGCCCTTGGATTGCGCAGTGGATACATCATGATCTTCTACGAACACAGCGTTCAATATTATTGGGCTGATACCCCTTAACTGTAGTCTGCTGAGACCAATTATTCTCGAATATTCTCTAATCAGTGATTTAATACGTCTTTGTGTGACATTCACAGCACCTTTGGCGGTAGCATCGTAATAAATCTCGATCTTTGCCGGAATTCCTTCACTGAAGTCTTCCGCAAATGATTCCGGGATAATGATAACAGCCTCTTCAGCTTTAGTTTCTATGGCCTGTTTGGCATTACCGGAAAATTCCTTGATTTTCACATCTTTTGTTTTAATAAAGCTGATAAAACTTTCGGCATTTTCAATGCCCATGATGGTCATCTCAAGTTGCGACTCTGCTTTATCTTGTTGCATTCCGATAATGTAATTCATCATTACAACAAATATTATCGGCATAAAAATAGCACCCATAAAAATGGAAGATATTAATGTTTTTCGATCACGAACATTATCAATAATTTCTTTTTTTGTTACTGTGATAATTTGATTATTCATGACCTTCTCCATTTGTGACAATATGCACGAAGGCATCTTCAAGATTATCTTTACCTGTTTGTTCATGGAGATCAGACTCAGTCCCTGAAGCACAAACTACACCATCATGTATGACCAAAATTTCATCACTCACCGCAGATACTTCCTGCATAACATGGGAAGAGAACAAGATACATTTACCCCTTTCTTTTTCCTTCTTGAGGAATGCTCTGACACCTCTTGTGCTCATCACATCCAGACCGTTGGTTGGCTCATCAAGAATAATGTTTTTCGGGTCATGAACCAAGGCTCTAGCTATGGCTACTTTCACTCTTTGGCCTTGTGAAAAACCTTCAGTTTTACGATCGATAAAATCATCCATTCTTAAATCTGCAACCAAAGAGTTAGTTCTTGATTCTATTTTCTCATCGTTCATACCGTGTAATCGACCAAAGTAGGAGATATTTTCCCGAGCCGTTAGTCTCATATAAAGCCCTCTGGTATCAGGTAAAACACCAAGTAGTGATCGAGCTTTTTCTGGTTCTTCATCAGGATCTATACCATCGATCAAAACTTGGCCAGACTCGGGTTTAATTAATGAATAAATCATCCTGAGACTGGTGGTTTTACCGGCTCCATTAGCACCAAGAAGGGCAGTAATCTGATTGTCAGGTGCAGTAAATGTAACTTTTTTAACAGCCTGCACTTCACCAAAACTTTTACTTATTGCTTTAACCTCTATCATTGTTTTGGCCCCATCATGGTGATAAAAAATGGTGTATAGTCAAAATCTTCCATACATTCAGTATCAAGTTCCTGCTCTGGATCCTTGACAAAATCGGTAATGATATCGGGCATACAGCCAAGAGGGAATACATTATGTCCTTGCCCTTTAGCTACAAGATGCTGTGCATTGGACAGGCTTTGCATAGTTTGTTCTGCAAATTCTGGAGGTGTTACCGGATCAAGCTCACCGGAGAGGAGCAAAACTGGTAAGTCTGATTTGACAGGCTCTTTGAAGCTGGCATCTACTCGAAGATGGGGCCAGACATCACATGATTTTGCCGTTCTTTCGATAAAATCTTTTCCGAAAATATTATGCTCATCAACCTCGATATTTTGATCATAAAATGGAAAGTCTTCTGCACAGAGAATTGATAACTCCACATTGCTGATACTGCTTTGTAAGCTACTACTAATCATATTCGCCTGAGATGTAATAGTCTCATATTGTCCATTATTGGCCTTGTCAATCATCAGGGGTAATAAATTCATTGATGATGCTGAATAAGAAAATAATCGAATGGCTATGGCGATGTATTCTTTACTAACCGTCACCTTTTCATATTCACCGGTCATGAAATTCTGTAGTTTGATTTCAGGTTTTTCAGCCTCAACTTTATCAAACAGCTGCCACATTTGTTTTTCAATATCGCCAAAAGTAGCTTTACAGGCCGCTTGTTTATCACACTGTGCAAATTGTTTTTTTAATGCGCTGATAAGATTTTTTTCATGACTTGCAGCCAATGGTTCTTGTTGTGGTACCACACCATCTAATATTACTGAGCGAATTGAGTTTGGGTACAATTTCATATAAGTTAATGCCTTGCGAGTTCCATATGAAATGCCGATTAGATTCCACTTTTCAATATCTAGAGCCTGACGAACTTCCTCCAGATCTTTAATGGATTCAGTGGTGGTGTAATATCGAGTGTCTGCATCTAAATCTGCAACACATTTTTCAATTTCAGGGTAAATTAATTCAGGGTTTTCTAATATTTTTTCCTGAATTTCCTTATCAAAGTCACACTTAAGTGGATTTGAAAGGCCGGTTCCACGCTGGTCAACTAATACCACATCTCTGTCTTTCAATATTTTCCTGAATCCATTCGCAACACTTACATAGGATTCAACAGCCGATTGTCCAGGCCCTCCTGCTAGCATAATCACAGGATCAGCCTGTTTATCTAATGCATCCGAACGTACAACGGCAATATTCAGGTCGATCATTCGCGTTGTGTTCTCTCTATTTTCAGCAACCGAGAGTTTTCCACACTCTGCCTTGATAGTACGACCACTAGCTTCTGGTCCTATTCTGCATTCACTGAGTTCAATAGCTAGAGTTTGAAAGCTGAAAATTATCAGATAAACAAAGAGCCCTTGATTAATAAATTTCATAACATCCCTTATTTTCTATTTTTATGTCTGCGTATTTGCAGGAATGGAAGTAGTATCTGAAATGGGGTATTTCATATTCAACCTAGAATCCTCAGTTGGACGCGTTTTAGTGTGTGTTTTTTAGGCTTAGTGGCGCCGACTAGAAAGCCGTTCATAGTCATTCTATGTAAGGCTTTTGCCGTCAAGTCAATAAGTCTAAAAAACGTGCAATCAAATGTGTAGGCAAACTCACTCAATGGGTGAATACTAATCCTTCTGTAAGTTGCTGTTTTGAAATAA
>JAAGZM010000079.1 GCA_024206355.1 Gammaproteobacteria bacterium
AAAAAAGTTTCCGGTACACTAAAATCAACTTTAATGATTTCAAGATCATCAAGAGTGGAAACTAATGTACCTGGAGATACTAACGAACCCGGTGATACTTTTCTAATACCAAGTACGCCGTCAAATGGAGCCCTAATAATAAGCTCATTTAATTGAGCCTTTGCAATATTAAGCTTTGCTTCAGATTCTTTAACTCTTGATTCTTGCTCTTCAAAAGCTGAGCGAGCAGTCGCTTGATTTTTCTTTAGGTTAAGTAGTCGTTCAAGTTGTCTTCTATTTTCGGCTAGTGTTGTCTTGGCTTCTTGTACTTTTGCTTTTTCTTCATCGTTACGCAGAGTGATAAGAATTTGATCTTTTTTTACATGTTCACCATCTTTGAAATACACTTTGGCAACAATACCAGAATTTTTAGTTGTTATATTGACGGCTTCTCGAGCAAAGGTTGTTCCTAATGCTTCAATAGAATCGACAAATTCACCCAGTGAAACAATTTCAATTTTGACAGGAATAAGTGCTCTCTGAGACTTCTGTCTTTGCTTTTCTTGAGGATTCCAAGCGAACAAATAGATAGCTAGGAAAATAACTAATGTTAGGATGGATAGTGAAGGAATTAAATAGACATTTTTTCCAGAAGATTCAGTATGTTGTTTGGACATAATATTTATTCTTAGGTCTCATTAGATTGCAATAGTATATACCCTTTCTACTTTAATATGCAGGCAATAAAACTTCGAATAAACGAAGCTTTTTAATTGAGCTTATGTTTTGGTGTTCGACTCCAAACCCTGTGCCTCGCATTTAATAGATCGTATAGAATTCATGCTGCCTTACTCGATTCATATCGATGTTGAAGACCACCTAAGCGTGGCAACTCAAGTAGCTGGGCAGAAGTTGATCTTTGATTCGAGATCGGGCGTTCTATAGGAGGATCTTTCTCAAGCCCAAGGTGAGTTCTATCCTCATGATAATAATCAAAATATGATTTAAGTATTCTACGA
>JAAGZM010000080.1 GCA_024206355.1 Gammaproteobacteria bacterium
TGGTAGTTAACAAGCACTAATGCTTGATCAACATGTACACCAACATTATCTTTTCGATAACCCTTCAGTTCTGCTTTTTGTATCATCCATCCAGCAGCAAGTTTCCATTTATTATCTGGTTGAGAATAAGCGATTAAGTCAGGAAATTGCGCTTTTATTTGAGTGTATTTATCATTACTGACCACAGGGTTTTTAAAGAAACTTCCAGCATTACCAAGTTTGACAGGATCTGGTAACTTACTAGATCTTATTTCACAAACTTTTTCGAATACCATCTTTGCGGTAACATTAGTTTCTTCAATGAATGCATCACTAAGTACTTTATAGTCGATACAAATATCATCTTTTGAATTTAATAAATATGAAACAGATGTGATCAAATAGTACTTGCCTACAGCATGTTTAAATACACTGTCTCGATAACCAAACTGGCAGTCATTTTTATAAAAAGTTTTCTCTTCACCGGTTTTCATATTAATAGCTGTCAATGAAATAAATTTATCACACTGCTCGACACCATAAGCTCCAATATTTTGGATAGGCGCAGCTCCAACTAAACCAGGAATTAGTGCTAAGTTTTCTAATCCACTATACCCATGCTCTAACGTATCTTGTACTAGCTCATGCCAATTAACACCTGCTGCTACAGTTACGTTAACATCACCATTGCTTTGTTTTTGGTATTCTATGCCTGATAATCTCATCGCGATTACGTGATCAGGTACATCATCCAATAGCAACAAATTACTTCCTGCCCCTATAAACAAAAAGTTATCAGGGTCAAAAGATTTATCGTTAATGAGTTCGTATATATCTGAACGTTGGTTAATAACAGATAATTTTGATGTGTAACTGTCGACACCAAATGTATTGTATTGCAGTAATGACTGTTTCAATCTCGAATAGCCTATTTGATTATTATATTCTCATTGTACATTAAGGGCGAATTTGAGCCAATCGGTTGTTATTGTAGCGTCATTTAACCTAGAATCCTCTGTTTTAGTAGTAATAGTTTTTGATTAAATTGTTTAGCCAAAGTATATTAAACAGATTGTTCAATACAACTATCATAAAATATTTTAATAGAAAAATGAGAAGGTTTTATGAAAAATAATGGGGTTATTGTTATTTTTTAATAAGTTTATACAAATATTTCATGATTTTACCAATTTTTTGCTTTTAAGTATTGCGATGATTTTACCTATCTTATATGGTCATCTTACCAGTTTTGGATAAATAACAAATGCTACATCAAATTTGCAACTAATAACTTATAAAAGTTGGAGTCTGGGGATGAAACTAAACAATAGAAAAATATTATTGCCTGTCGCAATTAGCATGGCCCTATATGGCACACATGTAATCGCAGAAGAGGCCGAAAACAACAACGATAATGTTGTTATTGTTACAGCTCAAAAAAGGATAGAACGCCTATCTGAAGTTCCAATCGCAATGTCAGTGTTCGGAGAAGATAAAATTAACCAGACTGGTATTCAGGAATTAAGAGAACTGGGTGATTTCATTCCAAATATGGTGGTAACTCAGGGGACTGATTTTAATTCTAGAATCATTATTCGTGGTGTCGGAGCTCCGAGCCGAAA